>NZ_JBEXAC010000002.1:2930905-3220630 GCF_040567655.1 Chitinophaga sp. H8
ATGATAAAGTGTATAGCAGTGGATGATGAACCACTGGCGCTGGAAATCATCGAAGACTTTATTAAGAAAGTCCCTTTCCTCACGCTGGCAGGCAAGTTTGAAAATGCGGCAAAGGCATTGCGGTTTTTGCAGGATGAGCCGGTAGACCTCGTATTCCTGGATATTAAAATGCCGGATATTACGGGTATTGAATTCCTGAAATCGTTGAAGTATCCGCCACTGGTAGTCTTTACTACGGCTTACGGAGAGTATGCGCTGGATGGATTTGACCTGGATGTGGTGGATTATCTGCTGAAGCCGGTACCGTTTGACCGCTTCCTGAAAGCGGCCTCCAAAGCCCATGAATACCTGCTGGCTAATCAACAGAAAACCATGGACGCCAGAAGTGTGGCCGACTACATCTTTATCAAAACAGAATACAAGATCATCAAAATCAATCTGGAAGATATTTTATTCATTGAAGCACTGAAAGACTATACGAAAATTTATACTCCTTTCCAGCCGGTTCTTACCCTGCGTAGTTTAAAATCATTTGAAACAAAATTACCCGCCGACAAATTTATCCGTGTACACCGCTCGTACCTGGTATCGCTGAATAAGATCAACTCGGTGGAAAAGAATACCGTGATGATTGCCAATCAGCCCATTCCTATCAGCGATGGGTACCGGGATAGATTTTATGACGTGATAAACAGGAATTCTTAGCAGCGGGAAAAGAAAAATAACAGGCTAGGAGAGATGGACAAGGTCATCTTTACCTTTCAGGTGGTGACGAATAGACCGTAGTGCTCTCGTCATTTGTTTTTCAATAGTTCCGGTAGCGATCTCTAATGTTGCAGCTATCTCCCGGTAGCTCATATCATGCTCTTTATGCATTCTGAAAATAAGCTGCTGCTGTTGTGGTAGCTTGCTGATAGCCCGCTGTATCTCCAGCTGCCGCTCTTCGTCCAGCACCTTTTTATCTGCGGATGGATGAACCAGGCGCTCCCGGCTGGAGATCTTCATGAGCATTTCTTTTTGCCTCACCCGCTTTCGCATTTCATCCAGGAACAGGTTGCGTGCGTATTGGCGTAGCAATGCCAGTATGGCATGATCATCTTTTACTGCAGGTAGGTGCTGCCATAGCCGGATGTAGGTTTCTTGTATGATATCCTCACATAAATGTGGGTCTGCACACATCCCAAACAGTACCGAATACAGTTTGTCATGTGTGTCATCAATGATCCTTTTTAACCTGTTTTCGTGCTGTTTCTGCAAGATTTAGGCGATTTGTATCAAAGATAACAAAGGAAAGATAACAAAGGTTAACAAATTATTGAGTGCGGCCAGCCTGTACAGGTAAATTATTTCCCGTCCGTGTTATGATAGGTGTTGGGCGGGCAAAGATAGTAAAGGTTAACAAATTATTAAGTGCACCTACCCTGTACGGGTAAATTATTTCCCGTACGTGTTATATACATATGGATAAAGAAAAATTGGATAATTTTTTCCGTGGACGTCTCAGCGACAGCGAGCAGCAGCAAGTGAAGGATTGGATTGCCAGTCAGGGAGAAGGCTGGGTGGATGCTTATATGCAGGAGCATTGGGACAATGTGGAGTTTCCTGCTGCTCCCGGGCAAAAGGAAAATATGAAGGAAAAAGTATTGCTGCATCTTCCGGACAGGGAACGGTCCATCAAATGGATCAATCTCTTAAAAGTTGCCGCTGTATTCCTGTTGGCCGCCGCAGGTTATTGGTGGTGGAAGCTGGTACAACGCCCTCCGGCGCCGGAATGGCACATCGTCAGCAATGAAGGTACGGGGCACCAGATACTGAAAGATACATTGCCGGATGGTAGTGTCGTAATACTGAACGAGCATTCGCAAATACGATACGCCTCCACCTATAATAAGAAAAACAGGACCGTTGAACTAACGGGAGAAGCCTTTTTTGAAGTAACGCATGATAAAGCGCGGCCTTTTATAGTGAAGGCAGGACAGGTGGAAACACGGGTATATGGCACCGCTTTTAGTATAACGGCCTATCCCGCTTCGGGCCAGCTGAGGGTAGGGCTTCAACGGGGAAGTATAGGAGTCTCCTACGATACATCACATACTGCACCGGAGAAAATGCTGGTGCCCGGCCAGTTGCTGATCTATAATAAAAGCAACAACACGGCATCTATAGAAAACCAGACGCCGGATAAGGTTGAAGCATGGACTACCGGTAAACTGGTGTTCTATAAAACACCGGTAAATGATGTGTTCTTGCAACTGGAGCAGCGGTATGATGTTCATTTCCGCTATGACAATAGTTTGGGCGATAAAACAATCACTGCCACATTCGATGGTGCACCATTGGAAAAAGTATTACAGCATATTTCTTTTGTATGGAATATTCATTTTAGGCAACATGGCGACAGCATTGATGTAAGATAAAAATTAATTCACTCACCTGCACTAAAAAAATAAAGCGCTGTCGGCCAGGACAGCGCTCATGGAAGTGCTTTATCTAAAAAAATAAAACGTCTAACAACGAAGCTATGACAAAAAATCTAAAAAGTAAGTTGTCTGCAAAAAACAGGCGCCCGTTTGGGAAGGTATGGGGCCTGTTACCATTATCCCTCTGCTGGGCGCAACTTGTAAGCGCTCAAAACATCCGGATAAACCTTACCCGTACCGATCTTGCCCGGGTAGTAGATGCTGTTCAGCAACAGGCACCGGAATATGAATTTTCCTACCAGCGGGAATCACTGGAAAGGGTCAAACTGGACCATGTCCGGCTTTCGGCAGCAAAATTCAAAGACGCACTCGATCAGCTCCAGCCCTATGGACTGGAATACATGCTGGACGGCAAAACGGTATCCATGCGCTATGCTGCTCCTAAACCAGCCCGCGTACAGCAATCTGACATACGTAAGGGGACTATTACAGATGCTGAAACCGGCGAGCCCATAATAGGTGCCACCGTACGTGTAAAAGACGGTGATGGCGGTACTACTACCGGAGAAAATGGTGCTTATTCCATCCGCGCAAAAGCAGATGCCACCCTGGTGATCAGCTTTATTGGTTTTGTCAACAAGGAGGTGCCTGTAAATAATCAATCAGTCATCAATATTACTTTGTCGCCGGATCAGCGCCGGTTGCAACAGGTAGTTGTAACGGCCCTGGGTATCAAACGTGATGAAAAGGCATTAGGGTATGCCATACAACGGGTATCCGGTGAAGAAGTACAGCGGGTCAAAGGGGTGGATATTGCCACTTCCCTGACTGGTAAAGTGGCCGGTCTGCAGATCCGGAACAGTACCGAGTTTTTTGAAGCGCCTAACATTTCTTTAAGAGGTGGTACCCCCTTGCTGGTAATCAATGGTGTGCCTTACGGTAATATGACACTGCGCGATATCAGCCCGGATGATATTGAAAGCATGGATGTCCTGAAAGGCTCCACAGCAGCGGCACTTTACGGACAACGCGGCGGGGAGGGGGTGATCATTATCACCACTAAAAAAGGTGGCAAAAAAGGAGTGACTGTTTCTATCAACAGCAACACCATGTTCAATGCCGGGTTTCTGACCCTGCCCAAAGTGCAGCATAATTACAGCGCGGGCCTTGGTGGTACCTACAGCGCCACAGACTATATCTGGGGTGACCGCCTTGATATAGGCAGAAAAGCACAGCAATGGAACCCTGTCACTAAAAAAATGGAAGAAGCCGAGCTGACCTCCCAGGGAAAGGATAATTTCAGGAATTTCCTGGAATCCAGTTTCATTACAAATAACAACATCAGCGTAGCACAATCCGGCGAAAATGGCAGCTTCCGGGTGTCCTTTACGGATACCTATAATAAAGGCCAGTATCCCAATGCCAAAGCCAATATGATTAACTTCTCCGTAGGCGGCGAGATGAAACTTGGAGATCGTTTCAAGTTGGAAGCCACAGTAGGATATAACAAACGTAAATCACCTCAGATATGGGGAAGTGGCTATGACAACCAGGGATATATTTATAACCTGTTGATGTGGACCGGCCCAGAATATGATGTGACCAAGTTTCGCGATTACTGGGTAACACCCGGGGTTGAACAGAACTGGATGTACGCAACATGGTATGACAACCCATATCTCATTGCCTATGAAAAGCTGAACGCAGTAGACCAGAATACCTACAATGCTATGCTCTCCGCAGGATATACCCTGTTCAAAGATGCACGCTTACAATTGCGTAGTGGAATAGATTATTATGGAAATGAAGACATAAAACGCAACCCTATCAATATCAACTCCACCCGTGGTGGTTTTGAGTCCAAAGGGCTATATCAGCAACAACAAGCTACCGGTTTCAGTACCAACAACGATCTGATTTTCACCATTAATAAAAAGGTGGGCAATTTTGGTATAGATGGACTGGCGGGAGGTACCATTTATTACTTTAGCAACAATTCATTACTCGGCAAAACACGTGGTGGGTTAACGGTTCCGGAATTATATTCCCTGGCGGCATCGGTGGAGCGTCCGGAAGTGTTTACCGGCCACAGCGCCAAGCAGGTGAACTCTTTGTTCGGCAGACTCTCTCTTAGCTGGAAGAGCGCTTTCTTTGTGGACATAACCGGTCGTAATGACTGGAGCTCTACACTACCAAAAGCTACCCGTTCTTACTTTTATCCTTCTATAGGTGGAAGTACAGTATTGTCAGAGCTGTTTAAGTTACCCAACTGGATGGACTTCTGGAAGGTACGTGGTTCCTGGGCGCTTTCTAAAGGAGATCTCGACGTTTACGCTACCAACCGCACCTATAGCACAGAGCTGGGCGTATGGGAAGGCCTGAATACCGGTACTTATCCTACCAACATTTTTGACGGAAGTATCAAACCTAAGACTGCCCGTACCTGGGAAATCGGTACCATGGCCTGGTTCCTCAAAAACCGTCTGCAACTGGATGTGACTTACTATAATAAGTATAGTTATAACCAGCAGATCAATGCGGAAATTTCACCCGCTTCCGGATTTACCTCCTCACTGGTAAATACCAATGAATCCTATGTGCGCCGTGGTGTGGAGATCACCGTAAGCGGCACACCGGTGAATACGGGGAAATTCAGATGGGACGCCGCCTTTAACTGGTCTACCTCCCATGAATACTTCAAAACACTGGATTCCAATTATTCTTCGGATAACCTGTGGACAAAAATTGGAGAACGCCGCGATGCTTATGTTGCCGAACCCTGGGAAAAAGATCCAAACGGCAATATTGTGCACCAGGATAACGGCCTGCCTTTGGAAAGCCAGTATCAATCACGGATTGGCTTTTCAGACCCCAGCTGGATCTTTGGTTTCACAAACAGCTTCACTTATGATCACTTTACCCTTAGCTTCAGTTTCGATGGCAGGGTAGGCGGTTTGATGTTTGAATACATGAACAGTAAAATGTGGGATACCGGGGCGCATCCTGAAAGCGATAACCAGTGGCGTTATGATGAGGTAGTGAATCACCTGGTGAATTATGTTGGTAATGGTGTAAAAGTGGTTTCAGGAGAAATGAAACAGGATAAATACGGTCGTATTATTGAAGATACCCGTGTATTTGCGAAGAATGATATCCCTGTTTCCTACGAAGCCTACTCCCGGGAATTCAGAGGTGGAGTACCAGCTGGTGCGCTCAATCCCACCTTTGTCAAACTCCGTGAAGTATCGCTGCTGTATAGCCTGCCGGCGAACATATACCGTGCCATCGGTGCCAGCGCAGCTTCTGTAGCGCTTACTGGTCAAAATGTGGCTATCTGGCGCAAGGCATTTAAATATGCCGATCCTGATAAAGGAAAAGATGACCTGAACTCGCCCGCCAACCGTTACATAGGCGTTAACATCAAGCTCACCTTCTAATGCTTTCATCATGTATAGACAATATATAAGTATATTCCTGACCGTACTGCTGCTTGCCAGCTGCTCGAAATTTGACGAGATCAATACCGATCCTACCCGTACCACCAAGGTTACTTCTGCCATGTTAGCTACTACATTGTTGCTGGATATGACCAGGACTACCTTTAAAACCAACACGGACTTCATGCGTCCAAACATGCTGGCGAAATACACCTGTTGGTCGTCCAGTGCGAACGATGAACAATATAACCGCCTGAGCCGTACCGAATATTTTGACCGCCTGGTAGTATTAAATAATATCGATAAAATGATAGCGCTTGCTACCAGTGAAGAGTTGAAGAATTCTTACACTGCGCTTGGGCATCTGGTACGCGCCTGGCGCTTTTTTGAGCTCACCATGCAGGTGGGGGATGTTCCCTATTCCCAGGCGATCAAAGGGGAAGACAGCCACATTATTAAACCAGCCTACGATTCTCAGAAGGATGTTTTTCTGGGCATTCTTTCCGAACTGGATAAAGCGGATGAGCTGTTTGGCAAGGGAGTAGACTTTGCCGGAGATCCTATTTACGGAGGAAAAGTGACGCAATGGCGGAAAATGGTAAACACCTTCCAACTGAAAGTGCTGACTAACCTGTTCCGTAAAACTGCCGACACTGATCTGAATGTGAAGAGCCGTTTTCAAAAGATTGTCAGCAGCATGCCCATCATGCAAAGCAATGATGATAACTTTCAGCTGCGGTTTTATGATAAAACAGGTGAAAAATATCCGTTCTATAAAGAAAACAACCAGTCTTACGTATATATCATGCTGAGCAGCGTGATCATCGATTCGTTGAAAACGCTGAAAGACCGCCGGTTGTTTTACTATGGCAAACCTTCTCCGGTGAAAATACAAGGCGGCATGCTGGTGTCTGACTGGAACGCTTATACGGCGCCTAATCCATCGGCATCTTATTCCGTTATTTCACAGGTAGCAGGCAGCCGTGACTATTCCACCATTAACGACCGTTACCTGGAACTGCCTTCCGGCGAACCTGTTTTTTTGCTGAGTTATGCGGAGATGAAGTTTATGCTGGCGGAAGCTGCTGTGCGGGGATGGGTCACCGGTAATGCTGCCGACTATTACAACGATGCTATTATAGCTGCTATGAAATTTACAGTAGACAATACCATCAATGATCCGGCGTATCACCATAACATGCCTATTACAGATGACTATGTGCGTAATGTTTATCTGAAGCAACCGGCAGTGGTTTTTGCTACGAATACAGATCAGCGTTTAAAACAGATCTTCCTGCAACAATATCTTTCCAATTTCCTGCAGCATCCCTTTAATGCCTACTTTGAGTACAGGCGTGTGGGATACCCTGTTTTCCCGATAAATCCGGCTTCTAATATGAACATTCCTTCAGACAGGATACCGGTACGCTGGATGTATCCGCAAAAGGAACTGGACTACAACGGCGTGGAAGTCAATAAAGCCATTCAGCGTCAGTATGGAAGTGATAATGTAAATGCCCTTATGTGGATTCTTAAAGACTAAAAAGAAAGTATGCAAAGAATTATTTTATTGCTGCTGTTATGGGCAGGTGGGAGTGCTATGCGTGAAAAACCTTATTTCGTCATAAGGCCTTATCTGCAATTTGCGACACAGCACAGTATGCGCATTCTCTGGGAAACCTCCGAAGCGGGCAGGTCCTGGGTAGAATATGGCGCAGCACAATACGATGCGGTGCAGCCGAATCTATCTCAGAAGGCCATGGCAAAAGACGTGCGGGCGATGCAGGAAGTAGCATTGGAGGGACTGGAAGCAGAAACGGACTATTTTTACCGGACCGTTAGTATCATGCCTGGTGGGGATACGTTATTCAGCGAGGTGTCTACTTTTAAAACAGCAGTAAAGGAAGGAACGCCTATTGCATTTGCTGTATTCAGTGATTCCCAGCAAAATGCCCCCGTGTGGGGCACGCTGACGAACCTGGCAGCGAAAGAGCGTCCCAACTTTGCCATTCATGGCGGCGACCTGGTCGATTATGGCTATGTAAAACGCAATTGGGTGGAAGAGTTTTTTGCTCCGGCATATCCCTTCATGCGCACTTATCCCATGTATACGATTATGGGTAATCACGAACATGGAGCGCCTTATTACTATCAGTATCTCAGTAATCCGGCACCGGAATATTATTACACCTTTACCTACGGAAATACACAGTTCTTTCTGTTTGATACAGACCACGATGTAACCCGCGGCACGGAAGTGTATGATTGGCTGGAATGGGAGCTGGCACGCTCTAAGGCTCCCTGGAAAATAGTGATGCATCATCGTCCTTCTTATTCATCTGATAATGATGACTTCGGAGAAACGGACAAAGCACGTTCCATATTGGGTGATCCTGATCTGCAGGACCTTCCGCCGCTGTACGACAAATATGGCGTGGATGTTGTTTTCTATGGTCATATTCATACCTATGAACGTAGCTGGCCCCTCCTGAATGGAAAGGCATATGGTGATAAGGGAGTACGTTATATCAATATCGGTGGCAGCGGAGGCACTGTGGAACATTCTGCACCTAACCGCTCATGGTTCACCAATAAAGTGAGAACCGGTTTCTGTTTCGGTTATGCCCGTATTGCCGGGAACGTGTTGCAGTTTCAGGCCATAGATGATAACGGGCAGGTGTTCGATGCCTTTGAAATCACCAAAAATATCTCCTGGCATGATCCTGCCCTGGCACGTAAAATGCCGCCCGCACCTATGTTCCGTGCGTCCTCCTCGGTATTTACAGATACCCTGCAGCTAACATTGGATAAGGCATTACCGGGCCTGGATATACGTTATTCTACAGACGGATCCACCCCAAAACAACGGTACACCGGTCCGTTATTACTGCAGAAAACCACTTTAGTGAAGGCGATGGCCTTCACTAAAGATGGCGAGAGCCATGTGGTGGAAAAACAATTTACGCTGCAGACACCGTTTGAAGGTAGTAAAGTAACACCTGCGCCGGGCTTGTTATACCGCTATGCACCTGGTAAAATAAGTAAGCGTGACAGTTTCGAAAAACTACCTTTTGGCGAACCTAAAGTGATAAAGAGTTATGACCTCAAAGAAATTGTACACCGCGGAGAAGAATGGGGTGTTGAATTTACTGGTTATATATACGTGGCAGAAGATGGTATATATACCTTCAGCGGGCATGCGGAAAACTGGCTGAAGTTCTTTATACACGATCAAATGCTGATAGAAGAATATGACCAGGATATTGAAAAAAGCGGGGAAATAGCGCTGAAAAAGGGATATCATCCTGTAAAGATCCAGTATTACGATGTGCGCCGGCCACCGTCCATTGATTTGTATATACAACGAAAAGGAGGAGAACGGGAAGTGCTGTCAGATGCCGTTTTATTTCATTAAGGCGTAACTGCCGGAGTGTTACTTATGGTACCTGCGTGATGGCTTGCCTCATCACGCAGGCCATAAGTATCAGGAGCGTTGCAGGGAGGTAATATGGCGGGTCTGTAAAATCCCCTTTCCTTCTACCTGTAGCGTTACCTTACTTGTAGTACCCTGAATGTTGCGCAACTGTACGCTGATATCATTATTCCCCTGGTTAAGGGGGATACGTGCATAGTAGATCGCATAGGGCAGGCTTTGCCAGTTGCGGGTATCGGCTTTTTCCGTCAGAAAAGAAAGTGCGTCAAAAACCTGTCCGGCTGTTTCATCCTTTTTTTTGATCTCGTGTTCTGCCAGCTTTTTGATGGCCAGCCGGGTCAGTGCCAGCCCCATTTCCTTCAGGAAACGTTCCTGCAATGTTTTGAAAGCCAGTTTGTTTACATCTTCCACCATTTCCAAAGTAATTGCATGCGCGCTATCGGGCATTACCTGTGCCTGGGTAAAGTAAAGGGGCTGTTCTACGTATTTAGGGAAGGCTACCCGGAATGTTTGTAATCCCTTGAGCCGGTGCGCAGAATCACGGGGAAACAGGTTAAAATCAAAGGGGATAAAAACCGTATGTTGTTCATCCGTAAAACCAAAGCTGCCAGGGCCATTTTGGGTGAGGGTAAAGAAGATATTATTTTCCGCTTTTACAGGCGCCAGTCCGTTTTCCCAGAACAGCAACAGTTCTCCACCAGGGGCAGCAGGAGCAGGTACATATGTCCGGTTAAATTGTTGTTCGTAATAGGCCAGCTCAGATTGAAAGCCATTAAGATATGCCGTGCGCAGCAGGTCCTGTTGTAATTGCTCCGGAAGTTTTACACCATAGTAGCTGTTGTCTTTATTTTTAAGATAAAGATCAGCCGCATTGCGATAGGAAATAAATGCATCATTGATATGATGGGCGCTTTCATAGATGATCCCTTGCAGGATCAGGGAAAAAGCGTCGTTGGAATACTTGTTTGCGTTATTGTTGCGCTGATCATTGAGTGCGTTGTTGCTGAGGGTAATGCGCCGGGCTTCTACTACGGCATCTTCCGGCAGTCGGAGGTGCAGGTAGTTGATGGCCTTGTAGTAATGGATGAGCAGCTTTTCAAAATCCTCTCCCCGGTATTGCTGCATGGCAGGGTTGGTGAGCAGTCCTACTGCCTGGTCCCATACACGATGGTAGCCGCTTTCCAGCAGGGAGTCTGCCGCATTGAGGTATTGGTTACTTGCAGTATAGTCGCCCATTAAAAAGGCGGTGCGGCCTTTTTCCAGGAGGAACAGCAATTTGTTCCGCTTGCGTTGCAGGTACTTGTTATGGTCCAGGTCACGATCAGCAGCTTCATAGCTGCCCTGTGCCAGGTGCGTGTAATAGCTGGAGATCTTGCTATTGTAGGTTTGGCAGGAAACAAAAATGGACATTACTGCCGTTATAAGCAATGCCCATTTTTTGTTTAAATATTGGTTCATCCGTTCTTCTGTTAGTCTAAAGCCTGTGCTTAGTTCTTTACATATTTGGCAATCTTTTTATTGCCTATCCATACTACTTCATTGCTTTGGATATCTGTGAGCTCCAGGTCTACCTGGTAGTACATTACTTTCTGCCGTTTGTGAGAATCCACAATGGAGTTGATGGAGCCTTGCAGGATATAATCTGCCCCTACTTCCAGTCCCCATTTTTTCATGGTAGACAGGGAAGCATTTTTCTGCTGATCGCCTCTTTCTCCACGAAGTTCTTCCCGTTTAGCGCCGCCCTGTACCAGCCTTACTTTCTGAGATGCGATAAAAGAGCGTTCCACATCTTTTACAAAAGTTTCTGCATCAATGTGCTCATGGCTTTTATTAGCTACCAGGCCTACGATCACTACCGGTCTTTTATCGGAATGACGTTGCATAAAAGCACTCAGCCAGTTGTCGGCCAATATATTGGTAGTCATGGTTTCTGCTACCAGTCTGGAATCGGTATTGTTCCACCGGCCACTTACATCTATTTGTTCGTTTTCGCTTACCCTGGTTACCTGGCGGCCACATCCGGCCAATAACAAACTACCGCATACAGCGCTGATAATAGCGGTTGCTCTGAGATTTAACATGAATCCTGTTTTTTGAATAATGTTGTGATGGTATAACCGGCAGGCGTAATGGGGGGCCTGCCGGGAGATTAGAATGGCGATAAATACTTAATGAAAGAGGCTATACAAACCCAATGCTACAGAGGTCAGTGTCAGGTATTCTACCCATCCTGTACCGGTAAATCCACTGTAATACGACCGGCCATATCCGTACCGGTGGTAAGGGCGGTAATAAGGAGCATCCCCGAAGACAGCTCTTTGCATACGTCTTTCCTGGCGCCATTCCCGGCGCTGGTCTTTCCGCTCCTGCTTCAGTTGCAAAAAGTCATATGCTTTATAAGTTTGCTGTACGGTAGTACCATGTGTTTGTGTCAGGGAGTCGGAGAGCAGCATATAGTGCTGCCTGCTTTCCTGGCTGGCGGGGTTTTGATCAGTCATTTTTTCCTGGGCAACAGCCGTGCGGGTGGCAGCGGATACAAGGAGCAGTAAGGCGAAATATTTAAGTCCCATATAAATAATTTTTAACCGGCAACGTGTAAAAGAGCCTCCATTGCTGCGGTGTTATTTATATGACGTGCGCAAAAAACGGTACCCCCATAGGGGAATAAAAAAAATCTTTCCTTACCAGACAACAGCATTTCTCCATGTTCAAAAAAGGGGGCCATCACCTGATCGGTGATGGCCCCCTTTAGTTTTTTGGTATATAGTGATTACATTAATTCTTTCAGTTTGGCGATAACGGTATCTACTTCTGCTTTGGTATTATTTTTACAGAAGGAGAAACGTACGGCAATCTGGTTAGGATTGCTGTTGATGGCGCGGATAACGTGCGAGCCGGCATCAGCGCCGGAAGTACACGCACTGCCACCGGAAGCGCAAACACCGTTGATGTCCATGTTAAACAGGATCATTTCAGTCTTTTCCGATTTCGGGAAGGATACGTTGAGTACGGTATACAGGCTGCGTCCGTGGAGGTCGCCATTGAAGGTAACGCCTGGAATTTCTTTTTCCAGCCGTTCTGCCATGTACATCCTTACTTCGTTAATATGTTTGCTGTGTGCTTCGTGGTGGGTAGTAGCCAGTTCCAAAGCTTTGGCAAAGCCTACAATACCATAAAGGTTTTCTGTACCGGCGCGCATGTTGCGTTCCTGGCTGCCTCCCTGGATGAATGGTTTTATTTTTACATTTTCATTGATGTACAGGATCCCTACGCCTTTAGGACCATGAAACTTATGACCCGCCCCGGTAATAAAATGAACAGGGGTATTGCGCAGGTCAAAAGGGTAGTGCCCTACTGTTTGTACGGTATCGGAATGGAAAATGGCGTCAAATTCCTTGCACAGATTACCCACAGCAAAAATATCCAGGAGGTTACCGATTTCATTGTTGGCATGCATTAGGGTAACCAGGCATTTCTCTCCTGCATTTGCCAGCAGTTCACGCAGGTGTTCCATATCTATGTGACCATCCGGCAGGATTCTTACGTAAGACAGTCCCACACCCTGGCTGCAATGCAGGTGTTCTACCGTATGCAGGGTAGCGTGGTGTTCAATGGGTGAAGAGATGATGTGTTTGCATCCCAGGTCAGTAATCGCTGCATTAATAGCGGTATTGCTGCTTTCTGTACCACCGGAAGTAAAGAAGATTTCTCCCGGATGTGCATTTAATGTTTTGGCTACCAGTTTGCGGGCATTTTCAATGCCTAATCTTGATTCCCGGCCGTAAGAATAGATGGAGGATGGGTTACCGAACTTTTCGGTGAGGTAGGGCATCATGGCATCCAGCACGGCTGGGTCCAGCGATGTCGTAGCTGCGTTATCGAAATATACTCTTTCCAATGTGAAGGTTTGGTTTTTGATATAAAAAAATCACGATGCGCTAAAAGCGTCACAAATGTCCTGCTTTTTTTCCGAAAAATAAAAGAGGAATTGCGTAAATCCGCCACCGGCGTATATTACACAATTCCTATAGGCTGTAAGGTTGAGTAGCTTTAGAGGGCTTTAACTATGCCATGGTAAGGTAATCCACGGGCTTTTTGGGTGGGTGAGCAGTACCTGCATACCTGTCAGCATGGCATCTAAATCGGTACCATCTGTACCATTCCATACACAGCGGGCAAACTGGTAGGAGATAGACAGTTGTTTCCAGGAGGTATACATTTTGCGGATATTGGGCACACAAGCCATGATCAGGGCGAGGGCTTCTTCCCGGGAGATATATCCGGCATCAAATCCGCCACGGGCCAGGTTGATCACACGGGCATAGTCCCAGATCAGCATATCCGGTTGTGTGTCCTGGTCAATCACCTGTTTTTCCCGGAAAAGCTCCAGTGCATCACGCATATTGCGGAGTTTCTCCATATAATCTGCCTCTTCCAGTTTGTTGGCCGCCACATATTCCCGGATAAATTCCTTGCTTTCCTTGATAGAAACGGTATTGATTGCCTGCCAGATGGTATCATATGCAATGCGGTGCCCTTCATTAAACAGCCAGGTAGTGGTTTCCAGCAGCTCTTCCTTACTATCAATGTCCCACCAGGTGGATAACAGCTGCCGGCAGTCCTGTTTGCTGAGGCCGGTGGTCAGATCATTCAGATATTGCCCGTTCTGGAAAGCCAGGTCCGCCCCACAGGCTACGGCCCATTGCTCCTCGGTAGTGAGTGTGCTGGGGTCGGTCAGTTCAATATCTTCCGGTACTTCATGGCCTTCGTCAGCGCCGGTTTCTCCGGTAAACAGCTGGTTAAACTGCTGTATATTTTGCCCAAACTGGTTGAGCTGCTGCATCCATTCGTTAGACATATTCATGGATTGGGCCATCTGCTGCCGGTACATGGCGATCATTTCCTCACTCAATCCCATGGCTTTTAAAGACTGTAAATATTGCTCAATGGCGTTTTCCTGATTCATGTAGCATTCGGGTTAATGGGTTAAAATCTTAAAGTACCCAATTTACAGCATATGCTCAAAGTGGCAAAATCAGGGAATACCTGTCATAATCCTATGATGAAAGGGGGAATAGCGCCAGAAACTTTAAGAGAAACCCAGATATATCCCATGCATATTCCGGAGATATCCCGTAGATATCCCGACCAGATACATTGTCGGGATATCTACGGGATATATACGGGACATATACGGGACATATACGGGATATCCCTATGCAAACGTAGGCCCATGGCAGAAATTGGGTCTAGTCCTGGTATAGGTTTACACCTTTTGTTAATAAATCCTGATTGTAGTTTACAACCAGGTGATTTAATCCTGTATTTGGTTTACGGATTTGTTATTGGCGCTTGGTCTGGCACTGACTTTTCCGAAAGTCTTACCTTTATCCAAAAGAAAAGACATGAGGATAGCATTTTTAGGCATGGGCCTCTTAGGTTCCAATTTTGTCAGGGCGATGATCAGCAAGGGGGAGGAAGTGCAGGTATGGAACCGTACAGCAGCCAAAGCAACAGCATTGGAAGCTGATGGGGCCAAAGCATTTAGTAATATAGTAGATGCAGTGAGCGGTGCCGACAGGGTGCATCTTACCCTGAAAGACGATGGCACGGTAAATGAAGTGCTGGAGATGGCAGCAGCCGGATTAAAGCCGGGGGCTGTTATTATAGATCATACCACCACTTCGGTGGAGGGGGCCATACAAAGAACCCGGGAATGGCAGCAGCGGGGATTTACTTATCAGCATGCGCCTGTGTTTATGGGTCCTCCAAATGCGCTGGCCAGCACTGGCTTTATGCTGGTATCTGGTGATCAGGGAGTGATTGCCCGATTGGAGCCAGCTTTGTCAAAAATGACAGGCAAGGTGATCAATTTTGGTCCGGAAACGGGCCGGGCCGCAGGCATGAAGCTGATAGGCAACTCTTTCCTGGTGAGCCTTACCGCAGGGCTGGCAGATACTTTATCGCTGGCCAAAGCGATGGAAATCCCCATTCCGGAAGTAGCTTCCTTATTTACCTCCTGGAATCCTGGTAATATGCTGGCACAACGGCTGCAAAGAATGAGTGCCGGCGGACAGATCGAACCTTCCTGGGAGCTGAATATGGCGCGGAAGGATACCGGACTATTTATAGCTGCTGCCCAGAAAGGAGGCGCCCACCTGGCTGTATTGCCAGCGATAGCTGCCGAAATGGACCGCTGGATAGCCAAAGGACATGGTAGTGACGACTGGACCGTAATAGGGAAAGAGGCGGTGTCATAAAAGGAGATTAATTTCCATGACAAAGAGAGCACTTAGGAGGGATCAGGAGGTTATTATTAAACTGGTAATTGCGCTTGATGTTGAGATGTATCAGTTTTTTCCACAAAGGATTGAAAAATGAATGCTACACTATTCTCTAATAATATACCGCTTGGCACTATATTGCTTAAAGTCGAAGATGAATCTATGAATGTGGTAGGAGGTATACTGAGACCCAATGAGCATTACCTGGGTATGCAGCCCATTTTTCGTCGTGCCAATGGGCTATTTACGGATGAACTAATAGCATTAAATCTTGTTGTTCAACTGGAGAATAGATGTTATTTAATTCCAGAGGGCGGGCTTTCTATTTACGACCTGGTGGAGTTTCCAGATGAAATATCCCTGTCCGTGGTGGCAATTCAGCGACATGCAATGGATGTGTTTTTCCTTTCATCACAGCCCTTATCTTTTCTTAAAGAACCTTGGTATCCTATTGATATAGACCAGAAGATAAGGTATGAAGCTGAATTAGATAATGAAATGGGGAAAAGTATAACGATTGCGGATAAAACTTATGTGTCCGCAGAAAAGCATACACTATCCCAGTTTACCCGTCATGCATATGCCTGTTTTGGTCCTAACGATGATGTGCTATTTTATATTTCAAATAAAGAGGAGTCTTCACCTACTTTTGCAGTAGTTCATTTGACATGGAAACAAGGAGTTGAAATTTCAGCTAAATATCCAATTACTACATACTATAGTGATTTTGACGAGTTCTCGATAAAAAGAATGAATGTAGATCATCTTGAGTGGGATTGAGGGATATCGCTAATGTTTCTTCAATTGTTTTTTTGCTTCTTTGTGTCCCAGGGCTTTGGCTTTTTCAAAATAATGTTTGGCCCAACGGTCTGACTGAGATACGCCATCTCCATATTTAAAACAAAGTCCAAGATTGTAAAGTGCTTTCGGATCGCTTTTGCGTGCAGCTTTTTTATACCAATGGATCGCTTTTTTATGATCTTCTTTAACGCCATGACCATAGAAGTAAGAATAGCCCAGGTCTCTTTCTGCTTCCGTGTCTCCTTGTTTGGCAGATAATGTATACCATTTAACAGCTTTCTTATAGTCGAGGGCAACGAATTCTCCATGTGCGTAGAAAAAGCCGATGTTGTATTGGGCTTCTCTATGCCCCTGGTTGGCCGCTTTGAGATACCATTTAAATGCTTCGCCAACATCTTTCTGAACGCCATTACCATGATCATAACAAGTACCTAAGTAGAATTGTGCTCTCTTATGCCCGCTGGCAGCGGCTGAATACCAATGCGCAGCAATTTTTTTCCAACTCTTTTTCCCGGAAGCTGTTTCAAAAGCCAAAGAATAACCCAAGAGAAACTGCCTGTTTTGTTCGGCTTTTCTAAGTAATTGTTTCATGGTTATTGAGCATTTTTGATGAAATAGAAGCGCCTACAGGCTTAACCAGTAGATATTGTACGCAATGTTAAGATAATGAATAATCGACAGAGGTAGTCATATGCGGGGTAGCAAGAGACCCGGATGAAATGATAAAGTATAAATTTGTAGAGCAATAAGTAATCAGTACAATAACTTATTATCTGCATTAATTAGTTCGATCGCTTTTTTGAAGGACGATGTCAGAAACTGAGCCCCATATTGATCCACTTGCTTAAATACACCTGTTTCGTTTTTCAGGAATCCATATGTAGCACTATTGATTAAGTAGTCAGCAAAGCCTATAAAGCTTTTATCCTGGCTATCGGTATATTCACTAATAATCCGGTCAAGGGGCCAGATTGAAATCATATTACTTCGCCAATCAAAGTCTGTAAATCCATTTACTTGTAAGTAAAGTGTTTTGAATTCATCCGGGAATAGGTACCCCAACATTTTTTCGGTATCATTGATTTGTGCTGGAGACGCCCCCGGCCTTAATGTTATATTCTCTGTCTTCCATTGAAGAATAGTTGTTTCTACCCAGTTTTTCATTGTCATTATAAGTCTAAGAAACGTATAATATTCTGGTTAATTTCAGCATGCTGTTGTGCATTACCTTTCTCATCCATATCACCATGATTTGTATGAGGAAGGTACAGCCCGATAAAATAAGACAAAGGATTAACCTGGTAATAATGTGGGAACTCATCCTGGAGAAAAATTATTGTAGGAAATAAAAAACACCGCAATGATATTGTATGTTTTTGTATTGATAAACTAAAATATGCTACAACTTATCGTGAAGAGGTGAGGGGAAATAAGACCGGCACTATTCATGCCTGTTTACCAGGAACAAACAGCGCCGGCCATCAGCTATTTATCTTACTTGTTTATTTCAAGGCAAAGCAGTTTGCCATCTGTGGAAGATGTGATAACGGTGCTTTCATCGATTGGCTGTACCGTATTGACAAGACAGTTGGAAAACTTGTGCTGCCATAATAATGCACCATCCTTAGCAGATAAGGCATATACGATCCCTGAATTGGTGGGCACGTAAATAATTCCTTTTTGCTCATTGATAGGGGAAGGGCAGATATCATATCCCAATTGTACCGGCGATTGCCATAACAGTTCTCTTTGCTGGCTGCGTGCATTGAAAGCCAGGATATTTCCCTGCATGGTTTTGGCATATACGCGGTTATTGTCTTCAGATATGCCCATTGATTCCCGCACCCAGTTGTCTGCATCTTTAAAGCGCCATATTTCCTGTCCATTGTCGGTGTTGAGCACGGTCATAAACCGGTCGGGCGATACCATGAACAGCTGTTTACCACTTATTACGGGCCAGCAGGCAGCAGGAGAGAACATCCGGTTGGTAGCCCCATTGGTCCAGGTCCAGGCAGCTTTGCCGGTGCTGGCATCTAATGCATAGAAATTATTACCCCAGGAGCCAAAGTACACTTTGCCATCCTGTACCAGCGGCCGGGTTTCTACAAACCCATGTATAGCTGCATACTCCCAGCGCAATTTGCCGGTAGGGATTTCCCAGGCACGGCAATGCCCGTCAGAACCGGCAATGATAGCCAGGTTATTGTATAGCGCTGCAGAGGAAACAATAGCTTTGCCGGTAGGTTGTGACCATAAGCGTTTACCGTTACGAAGGTCCAGGCAGTATACGTTACCGTCTGTACCGGGTACCACAACATACTTTTCGTATACTAACGGCGTAGCATATATTTTACCTTTGGTGGTATATTTCCATATCAGTTTTCCGGTATTTTGATTTACTGCTTTGATATCACCGTTGGTATTGGTGTAGATCACTTTACCATCGGCAATCGCAACAGCACTGCCCATATCGCCGGATTCCTGTACTTCCCATTTTATCCGCACGTTAGGAAAGGCTTTATTCATGCTGTAATCTGGCCGGGGAGGGTGTTCCATCCATACCGGCTTATCGGCGGTAGGGATAGGTACCCCATGCCAGGAGGCCAGGGTAGCTACACCAGGTGTACGCTCATTGAACAGGAGGGAATCTCCCACGATGGAAACAATATTATAGCCACCTATTGGGGCACCCGCCCGTAAGTTGGACCGGCACATGATTCCCGGAATCCCTTCAAAGTTAAAAGCGCGGTTAGTATGGCCATGCCCGCATATCATCGCCTTTACATTGCGTCCGTGCAGGCGTTCCAGTACTTCATACCAGTTGCTTAACGAACTATCCTGCGGGTAATGATTGATGTAAATAATGGGCTGTTGTTTGTTGGATTTCTTTTGCAGCTGTTTGTCCAGCCATACGATGTTTTCCCTGGGTACTTGCCCAGGCCCCATACGCATATTAGGGCCGCTGTTGGTACCAATAAACCAGTATCCTTTGTGCTCGAAACTGAATGTTTCATCCCCAAATACGGTGCGGAAAGTATTACAGCCGCTTTCGGACCATTTGGTGTCATGATTGCCTGGCACAATATACCAGGGTTTATTCAGTCGGCTGATAATGCTTTTGGCCAGCTTTAATTCATCATCAGTACCAAATTCGGTCACATCGCCGGAGAAGATGACAAACGCCACGTTCTGATGATTAATATCTTCCACTGTACGCTCCAGGTCTTCCTGCCCGCTTTCATTACCAATGTGCGTATCCGTTACCAATGCAAAGCGAAACAGGGTATCCTGTGCTACTGCTGTAAGGGTGAGCAGACAAGAGAGCAGAAAGATACCTGTATGTGTGATCAGTCTTTTATTCATCGCCGATTTATTTTTCCCAATCCGGGTTTTGCGTTAAGTTTTTATTTAGCAACATTTCCGTTAAAGGTAATGGAAAGAGGTAATGTTTGGGAGACTCAAATTTTTTAATATCCACCGGATGTACGATGATATTGCCTTTGGTATCTTCTGTTAATGCACGGTCTGGTTTCAGGATAAAGTATTGTAAGCCTTTCACCGGATTATCCGGTCTGGCATCTACGATGGCGATATCATTTTTACCATCCCCATCCAGGTCAAACTCACCTTTCCCAGGGAAGTAAGCCCCCAGAAAACGCTGTGCCAGCAGTGCACCTAATTTCCAGCGCATCAGGTCCTGGTAGCGGAATCCTTCGATGGCCAGTTCCACACGGCGTTCGCGGCGTACTTCCAGGATGGCAGGATCTGTAACACCAGGATTGTGCTGCACCAGCACCGGATCAGCTGTCAGCCCTGCCAGGATAAGGAAAGGCATGCCTGCCCGTGTACGGATCACATTTACGGATTTATCTGCATCGCCCTGTGTAAGCTGGTGGAGTTCTGCTTTAGCCTCTGCGTAGATCAGCAATACTTCTGCATAACGGAAGATAGGCAGGTCATTGCTGTTAGAGTTAAAACCATCCTGATCGGTACCTGTTACAAATTTAATACCCTGGTAGCCGGTTAAGGCATCGGAGTAATCAGGTACCAATGGTACGTTGGTGCCAATACGTTTGTAACCGGGCGTGCGGATGGTTTGGGCTAAGCGCGGATCACGGTTTTTTACTTCTTCCCAGTAAGGCATGGTAGCATAGTTAGGTACGGCAGAGAAAGGTGTACCATCTTTCATGAGGTAACTATTGATGAGTGCTTTGGTAAGACCAGGCGCGCCCAGTGTAGATACGGTAAAAGCACCATTGGCTGTATGGGTTTTATTAAGGGTGCGGTCATATACCCTGGCCAGGATAACCTCATCCGTATTGGCAGCATCGGCGGCAAACAGGTTGAGGTAATCTGTTTCCGGCTTGCCGGTGCTGTATAATTTATACATGCCGCCATCCATAATAGCCTTTGCTGCATCAGCAGCTTTTTGTAACAATTCATCTGCACCACTTAATCCCAGCTCACTATGGTATTTGCGGTAAGTACCTTCAAAGAGGCATACCCGTGCTTTCAGTGCCAGCGCTGCCCATTTGGTAATGCGGGAAACGTTTTTCCCGGCCTTGATCTTTGCCGCTGCAAAATCGAGGTCTGCCAGGATGGAGTCTATTACCAGCACACGTGAATCCCGTGCTTTGTATAGTTCAGGGCTATTGGCTTCCAGCGGATAGCTGTACCAGGGTACATCACCAAAGCGCTGTACTTTTTCCAGATAAAAGAGTGCCCGGAAGAAGCGGGCAATACCGGCATAGTGATTTTTAACAGAATCCGGAATAGCCGCTTTCTGATAGCTGTTTAAAAAGTAGTTGATATTGCGCAGTGCTCCCCAGTTCCAGCCGGCTTCACCAGCGCTTGTTTTTACTATATGACGGCCTGCCACTACTTCGTTGGTAGAAGCCGTTTCAACATTGTCGCTGGTGTTATCCGCCGAATAGATATCTGTTCCGGGAAGGTTGCCATACAGGCTGTTGGTATATATTTCCAGGTCCTTTTCGGTGTTGAAAAAATCCTGTGGTGCAATATCGCTGAGTGGGCGACGCTCCAGGAAGTCTTTTTTACAGGCACCTGATATGGCTACCAGTACTAAAAGTGTATATGCTAATAATTGCTTTTTCATCCGTTAATTTTTTATGGTCCAGAATGTTACCTGGTTTAGAAATTCACATCAATACCAAATGTATAGGTGCGCTGTATTGGATATACAAAGCCTCTACCGTTGCTGGTGCCCCCATCTACTTCATCGTTAATACCTTCCGGGTCAAATGCTTTGGAGATACGGGTAAATTCAAACAGGTTTTGACCGGAGAAGAAAATCCGCGCCTTATCGATACCAATACGGGTGGTCCATTTAGCTGGAATGGTGTATCCCGCTGTGAGGTTCTTTAACCGCAGATAGGCCGCATTCTGGAGGTAACGTGTTTGTTTTACACCCAGCTGGCGGCTGGCATCAAAAGCATCGTAGGCACGTGGACGTGGGAAGTAGGCATTTGGATTTTCCGGCGTCCAGTAGTTATTGTAGATATGATCGTATACCGGTTGGTTCCACCGGTTGTAGAAACCCCAGAATACACCGGACTCTGCTTCCGGCCAGAAGTCACGCTTACCAATACCCTGGAAGAACACATCAAGCGAAATGCCATTCCAATTGGCACCGGCGCTCACACCATATGCATAGCGGGGGCGGTCGTTACCAATCTTGTACATATCTCCCGGATCATCTACCGTGTTTTTGCCATTACTGATCTTATCATCCCCATTGCGGTTCTCGAATTTGATATCACCAGCCATTGGATGTCCGTTGAGGCTGTACGCCAGGCTCTGTACCAATCGCTGATCTACGTGTGTTTTGTATTCTTCATCTGTCTGAAAAAATCCCAGGGTTTTATATCCCCATATTTCGCCTAATTCCATCCCTTCGTAATAGTCGCCCAGGAACTTGTTGGGATTATCAAATTTGGTGATGAAAGACCGGCTGTCGGATAATACTACGCCGAAGTTGTAAGAGAAAGGCTTCCCAAAGAGGGTGCTGCGGTCGTTCCATTTTACAGAAAACTCCCAGCCTTTGGTAGAAAGGTCGGCCGCATTTTGTTTAGGTTCTGTTGCACCTAATACCGCAGGCAGGGTCTTACCTTTTGTGAGCATGCGGGTAGTGGTACGGTTAAACCAGTCGAATCCTACATCCAGGCGGTTGCGCAGCGCGGTGAAGTCCAGGCCGAAGTCCAGCGTAGTAGCTGTTTCCCAGGTTAGATTTACCGGCATCAACCCCGGCGCACCTACTGCCAGTGGCTGTGCCCCATCCAGGATATCGGATGTTTTATACACGCCCAGAGTATTGAGGTAGGTATATTCTGATAAAGACAATTGGTTACCCAATGAGCCATAAGAAGCCCTTACTTTCAGGTTGCTGAATGCTTTGGATAAAGGCTGGAAGAAAGGTTCTTTTGAGATGATCCACCCTGCTGAAACAGAAGGGAAGAAAGCGTAGCGGCTGGAGTCTGCAAATTTGGAAGTACCATCATAACGGCCATTCAGTTCCAGCAGATAACGGTCTTTAAAATCATAGTTGAGGCGATAAAACACACCACGTATGGCCCATTCTCTTTTATTATCACCTACAGTAGCCACACCGGAAGTGAGGTTCAGGGCGCTTTGTTCCTGGGTGATATTATCATCGCGGCGGGCAGTAAAGTAGCTATATTTATTCAGCTCCTGGTTAAAACCCAGCAGGCCTTTAAAATGGTGTTGCCCAATGCGTTGTTCATATTCAGTGTACAGATTTACTACCTGGTTGAGGGTTTCACCCATGGAAGCAGCGGTGTAGTCCTGATTGGAATAAGCTGCGATACTGCCGGGCTTGTTTTCGTATTTCAGGCGAATGTTCTGAATATCGTTCCGGTTTTGGGTAACGAACACCGTGTAATCACCATTAAAGCGCAGCTTGTTGTTTAAAAAACTGGTTTGGAAGCCCAGTGTATTTTTCAGGAGCTGATCCTTTTGCAGGGAGCGGCCTCCCTTTTCCAGCTGGCCGAAAGTAAGCATCCCTGCCTGTGTATAATTTCCAGAGGGCGTTTTGATTGCCTCATAAGGGTTGGCAAACAGGGAAAGGTAGCGGTACACATTAAATCCATTGGCCACAAATTTGTTGGGTGCATCATACAGGCCCTGGATCATTTCCACATTATCATATATTTTCAGCCAATCGGTTACCTGGTTGTCGAGTTTCAGGCGGAGGCTGTATTTTTTATAGTCATCCGTAGCCACACGAAAGGCACCTTGTTGTTTCATATAACCGGCAGAGATAAAGTAGTTGGTATTTCCTTTACCACCGGATAAGCTGACATAATGTTTACTGAAAGGCTGCTGATCGTTATAAAATTCGCGGTACCAGTCGGTGTTGGCGCCCCGGATGAAGTTACCGGCAGCATCTACTCCCAGTTCGGGAAGAGAAGGATCTTCCTGGCGTTTTTTAAGATAAGCGATCACATCCGGCATACCGGGCTGATCACCACCTGCATAACCGCGATAGGCTTCATTTTGCAGCGTGGCAGCAGCTAATGGATCATTTACCACATGTGGCAGGCGGGTAGGTTTACTCCAGCCGAAGCTATTGGTATAGCGTACCTGGGGAGCACCGGTTTTGCCTTTGCGGGTGGTAACGAGGATCACACCAAAAGCAGCCCGTGCACCGTAGATGGCAGCAGAGGCCGCATCTTTCAATACCGTTACACTGGCCACATCTTCGGGGTTGATCATATTAATATCTCCAGGTGTGCCATCGATGAGGATCAATGGGCCACCACCATTAATGGAGGTAATACCTCTGACATTAAAATCTCCACCCCTTCCTATACGGCCATCACCAAAAGTGATATTCAGGTTAGGAATAGCCCCCTGTAGCCCCTGGGCAATGTTGGTAATAGGGCGGTCTTCAAATACTTCTGATCCTACCTGTGAAATAGCACCGGTCACATTGGCTTTCTTCTGGGTACCATACCCTACCACCACTACCTGCGCCAGGGAGTCATCACGCAATTTCATTCTTACAATCAGGTTGATGGTTTCTCCTTTCTTGATAGTATATCCTTGCAGTTGTTGTGTTTTATAGCCTACAGAGGAGAAAATAAATTCATAGTTATCACCAGCCACCAGGTTATCGAATTTAAATAGCCCTTTTTCGTTGGTTACCTGGAACGATATTTTGTTGGTAGCCACCTGTACCGCTTTTACGGAAACGCCCGGCATTTTTTCGCCTTGCGGACTTTGTACTACCCCCGCTACATCGGGCTTGTTTTGTGCCTGACTGATGATAGGCCGGAGGGCAAAGAGTAATAATAATAACCCTGCACTATGGAGTGAGTGTTTGTTGACGAAGCGTTTGATCATAGCGTTAATTTTAGACAATACATTCCCTGGCCGCATGGGCAGCCTGATTTTTTGCTGGTTTAATGCTTTATTATTTCGTTAATGAAAAACCTTTATCCGTATGCGTCAGCTGGAGGTTATTCAGTGTGGCAATGACTTCCAGTATCTGCGCTAAAGAATCATTGTAACTAAATTCTGCGGTTACACGAATTTTTGATAATGCTTTTTTATCGTAGCTGATCGTTGTTGAAAAGTGTTGTTCCAGTGTTTGTAACACGGCAGGCAGTGGCTGCTTAAAATACACCAGGCCTGTATTGGCAGTAGTGTGCTGCTCATTGGGCGCTATTGTTTTACTTACCCGTTTATTTTTACTCCATATTACCGGGCGGGCATCTCCGGTGTTATAGCTCAGTTCATCTCCTGGTACCAGATATTGGGCCGCAAAAGTGGGTTGCCCGGGCTGTTGCTGGTGATCTATGCGCACCTTACCATTGAATAGTTTTACCGTTACGCTACCGTTGGTGATATTTTCCTTTACCAGAAAAGCTGTACCCAGGGCGGTAGTACCGATGGAAGCGGTATATACAGTGAGCGGGCGTTTGCTGTCCTGTGCCACTTCAAATCTGGCTGTTCCGTTTAGCCAGATCTCCCTTTTGCTGGTAGTAAAGTGACGCCGGTAATGCAGCTGGCTGTTAGGATGTAATTGTACGGCAGAGCCATCTTCCAGTACCAGCGCTATGATTGTTTGTCCATTGTTTTTATGATACTGTGTATCTGAAAGTGGTGCAATGACAGCCTGTAATGCCATGCCGATGGGAGGCGCTACCTGATGCCTGTTGCCTGCCAGTGCCCATACCAGCACTATACTACCGGTAAGCACTGCAGCAGCAGCTATCCGCCTGAGTACTTTAAACATCCGGGAGCGGGCATAAATCTTACTTTGTACTTTATGAAGTACTTTATCTGAAACAACGGGATGCAGTTTGCCTTCCGGTTCAAAATTTTCCCAGTCCTGCCATTGGAGATATTCCTCCATCGCTTCCGGGTGTTCTTTAAAGTATAATAGCACCTCTCTTTCTTCCTCTTCGGTACATTGCCCTTTAATAAAGCGTTGATATAATGCAGGTGATAAAGCCATAAAAACAGGTGCCTTTACGAATACTACGTTTGAAATGACATGATCCCTTACCCGTAACAATTTATTTACAATGGGGATACAGATAGGGGGGAAGATCAGTAGAAAAATGTAAGTAATACACGGCGCAGGTGCTTTAGTGCTTTGGTGATATGAACTTCTACGGTTTTAGGGGAAATGGAGAGCAGATGGGATATTTCCTTGTGCGACAGGCCGTCAATGCGGCTGAGCATGAATACTTTTTTGCGTACCGGGGGGAGTTTTTCCATTTCCAATTGGAGATGGTGCATCGTGTCCCGGGTAGCGGGTTCGGTGACCTGTGAAGTATGCCCGATGCTATCTGTATAGGATTTCAGGAATGCCCGTTGTTTATTGTTTTTGCGGAGCATATCTATCATAGTAGTTTTGGCTATCCGGAACAACTGTTCTGACAGGGTATGGTCGTCAGACAGGTTTTTGCGGTAGCACCATAACTTTACAAAGGTAGCCTGCAGCAGCTCCTCCGATAATTGCTGGGAACGGGTATGCTTCAGGAAATAGAAATATAATTTTTCGTGGAAGGCTGCGTATACTTGTTCAA
Source organism: Chitinophaga sp. H8 (assembly GCF_040567655.1). NCBI lineage: Bacteria > Pseudomonadati > Bacteroidota > Chitinophagia > Chitinophagales > Chitinophagaceae > Chitinophaga > Chitinophaga defluvii. The sequence goes on from NZ_JBEXAC010000002.1 coordinate 2,957,357, forward strand.
ATATAATTGCGTCCCCCTCTTTTAATGCAGTTATATTTTCCACGGAACAGCTTTTACTTTTGGCAGCAAAGTTGACAAATTAAAAAAGATATTGGTTGTTAATTAAACATTAATTCTCCTCTGTGTACTATCTGTTTCTACAAGATTAAAAAAATATCAGTCAATTCCAAATGGGGGATTAAACACAAAAGCCGTCTCAATCTGAGACGGCTTTTTTTACTTTTGGGAGTAATAACCCTTTTGGGGCTCCTAAAAAGATATGCTTACGATATTAGTGCATGAATTCTTTGATATCCTGCATAATACGTTTGGCAATATTATCAGCTGTAGTTTCATTCTGACTTTCAGCGTAGATACGTATAATAGGTTCGGTATTGGAAGTACGGAGGTGTACCCAATCCTTGTCAAATTCGATTTTCAGACCGTCTTCTGTATTCAGCGGCTGATTTTTGTATTTGCCTTTAATTTTTTCAAAGATGGTTTTTACATCTACTCCTTTGTCCAGTTCTATCTTATTTTTGGAGATAAAGTAGTCAGGGTAGCTGTTACGCAGTGCTTTGATGCTTTTTTGGCTGTGGGCCAGGTGGCTCAGGAATAACCCGATACCGATCAGGGCATCACGTCCGTAGTGCAGGTCCGGAACGATGATACCGCCATTACCTTCTCCACCAATTACCGCATTTACTTCCTTCATTTTCCTCACCACGTTCACTTCACCTACCGCAGAAGGATGATATTCTCCACCATTTTTAAGGGTAACATCTTTCAGTGCCTGGGTAGAGGAGAGGTTGGAAACGGTATTACCTTTTCTTTTGCTCAGTACATAGTCTGCTACTGCCACCAGGGTATATTCTTCGCCAAACATGCTGCCATCCTCGCATACAAAGCAAAGGCGGTCTACATCCGGATCTACTGCTATACCCAGGTCAAATTTGTTTTTATTCACTTCATTGGACAGGGCGGTCAGGTTTTCCGGAAGAGGCTCAGGGTTATGGCTGAACTTGCCGGTTACTTCTCCAAACAGTACTTCCACTTCTGCTACACCGAGCGCTTTCAGCAATGGTGGAACAAACATGGAGCCGGTAGAGTTTACCGCATCTACCACTACTTTGAAGTTGCGCTTTTTAATAGCAGGCACATCTACCAGGGGGTAGTTCAGTACGAGGTCAATATGTTTTTGCAGATAGGAGTCATCCTGTTGGTAAGATCCCAGTTTGCTAACATCCACAAAGTTAAAATCTTCCCGTGCAGCAATATCGAGCAGGGTAGCGCCATCTTCTCCGGAGATGAATTCCCCTGCGCTGTTGAGCAGTTTGAGGGCGTTCCACTCTTTAGGATTATGGCTGGCAGTAAGAATAATACCGCCGGCAGCCTGTTCCATTGTAACTGCGAGTTCTACAGTGGGGGTGGTGGAAAGTCCCAGGTCTACCACATCGATGCCTAAAGCATTGAGGGTGGATACTACCAGGTTTTTTACCATTTCACCGGAAATACGACCATCACGGCCAATCACCACTTTTTTGTTGTCAGGGGATTGCTGGAGTAACCAGGTGCCGTAAGCTGCTGTGAATTTTACTACATCTACCGGAGAAAGACCCTCACCAGGCTTACCTCCAATAGTACCGCGAATACCAGATATCGATTTGATCAGTGCCACAAGATTCAATTTTTAAAGGAAGGCAAATATAAAAAAAACACTTTTGCCCGGTAATTTTTATTTCGGTTATGGTAACAGTATGGAGGCTAAGACCTTATATGATTGACCACCCACTATTTCCATAGCTGTTTTTTATGCTATATTTGCGGTTACGCTTTTTAAAAAACAGCTAAAGTATACATGAAGTACTCCTGGAGGAATGTACCCCGGTATATCCGTTATGTGCTTGCTCAAACAGTATGCCTTTTTCTTTTAATGGTATTGTTCCGGTTGATATTTTACTTTTTCTTCATAAAGACTACCATTACAGATCCGGCTATTATTACCAAGGCCTGGTATCTGGGATTAAAATTTGATCTGAGGCTTACCTTAATATTAATCGTGCCAATAGGTGCACTGGCGGTTATTTTTCGTGACCGGTTCTTCACGCGGCCTGTTTTCCGTAAGATCAGCTTTACGTATTTCTTTATAGTATACCTGTTACTCACCCTGGTTTATATACTGGATCTGGGGCATTATGATTACCTGGGGTTGCGGCTGGACCCGTCTATCATGCGTTTTCTGGCTACCGGCGAGCGGATGACCAATGCGCAGATGGTATGGCAAAGTTATCCGGTAATCCGGGGCACCCTGGCCATCCTGGTATTTATGTACCTGGTATACCGGCTGCAACGCCTGCTTTTCAATCGTTTTGCACAGCAGCCGGGGCGGCAGTTAAGGAACTGGCCTTTCACCGCTTATGTGGTGTCGATGGTATTATTGATCGCCGCGGGTATATATGGGAATGTGGCGTATTTTCCCCTGCGCTGGAGCCAGGCCATGTTTGCCAAGGATAATGGGGTCTCCAGTCTAGCATTGAATCCTGTATTATATTTTGTATCCAACCTGTCTGTACAATCAGATACTTACGATATTGCCAAAACAAAACAATATTACCCCTATATCGCAAAATACCTGGGAGTAGACAGCACCAATGCGGAACAGCTGAACTTTGTACGCACCGTCCCCGGTGTGGATAAACCCCGTTTGAATGTGATATTGGTGATGCTGGAATCTACCGGCGCAGCGGTAACGAGTATGTATAATAACCCCATGCAGGCCACGCCCAATATGCAACGGCTGGCAAAAAACGGGGTATTGTTTGAAGACTTTTTTGTACCGTCTATCAGTACTGCCCGCACCGTATATTCGGTAACTACCGGTCTGCCGGATATTGCCCGTACCAAAACGGCCAGCAGGCATCCTAAAATGGTAGACCAACGGGTAATCATGGATCAGTTCAAAGGGTATCAGAAATACTATATGCTGGGAGGAAATACCAACTGGGCGAATATCCGGGCTGTATTTACCAATAACGTAGACAGCATACAGATCTTTGAAGAAGGTTACTATAAATCACCCAAGGCAGATGTATGGGGCGTATCTGATTACGACCTGATCACCGAAGCCAGTGCTATCTTTAAAAAGGCCAACGATAACAAACAACCTTTCGTTGCTTTCCTGCAACTGGCCGACAATCACCCTCCTTATACCACTACCGCCGGGGCAGGTGATTTTAAGAAGCTGACAGAAAAAGATATTGATATGAAACTGTTCAAACAATCCGGTTTTGTATCTATAGACCAGTTCAATGCTTTACGTTATGAGGATTATAATGTAGGACACCTCATCAGTATGGCAGAAAAGGATGGTTACCTGGATAATACGATCTTTATGATGTTTGGGGACCATAACTGTATATTAAACCCTTATAGCTTTACTCCGCTGCCGGAATATGATATGGCCACGGGAGGCGTACGGGTTACCTGCTTCATGTACAGCCCTAAGCACCTGGCCCCACAGCGTATCAGTGAGCCGGGCAGTTTGCTGGACATATATCCTACGGTAGCTAAAATGGTGGGTATGCCATTTAAAAACTATACAATGGGCACCGACCTGTTTGACAGTACCCGTACCGAGAAATATGCATTTATTACCTATATGCGTAATCAGCAGGGCTATTATGCCATTTATGGAAAAAGGTACCTGTATGAAATAAATAATAATGGCAAGAGTACGGCCTTGTATGATTTGCAGGGAGATCCGTTGAAAGATGTGCAGCTGCAACAGCCGGACACCGCCAGATATATGGATAATTTAACACGTGGGTTTTATGAAAGCACACGATATTTGATGTTCAATAATAAAAAGAATTGAGCTGCGAGCTCGCAGCTCATAGCTAATTAGCGGAATATACATGGAAGCGGAAAAGTTCTGGTTTAAAGATTGGTTTAATTCTCCCTATTATCATTTGTTGTATAGCAACCGTGATGAACGGGAGGCGGCTGCATTTATAGATAAGCTGCTGGCTTACCTGCAGCCACCAGCAGATGCATTGATGCTGGATGTGGCCTGTGGGAAGGGGCGCCATGCCAGCTACCTGGCGGATAAGGGGTATACCGTAACCGGTATAGATCTTTCCATAGAAAGCATCAATGCTGCCAAGAAGCTGGAAAATGAACGCCTGAGCTTTTTTCAGCATGATATGCGCCTGCCTTTCTGGGTGAATTACTTTGATGTGGTATTTAACTTTTTTACCAGCTTCGGATATTTTGATAGTCAGCGGGACAATGACAATGCGCTGAGAACCCTTAAAAATGCATTGAAGCCTGGTGGTAAGCTGGTATTGGATTATCTGAACAGTAATTATGTAGCCCAACACCTGATAGTGGATGAAGTGAAAGAAAAAGACAATGTAGTGTTTGACATCCGCAGGGAGGCAAAGGACAAGAAATTCCTGAAAGACATTCATATCCTGGATAAGGATAAGATGCAGCGGGCTCATTTTACGGAAAGCGTGAATGCTTTCACCAGGGAAGATTTTGAAGCCATGTTTACCCGTCAGGGGCTGGAGATAACGGAAATCTTTGGAGATTATCATTTTAACGGTTATGATGCGCAGCAATCGCCGCGGTTGATTATAATAGCCACAAAAGCCTAGCTATGCTTGAAAACCTGCTCCGCTTTGATCTGAGATTGTTTTTTCATATTAATGGCCAGTGGCATAATGCCGCATTGGATGTGATACTGCCCATGCTGCGGGAGCCTTTTTTCTGGGCGCCCCTATACCTGTTTCTGGGATTATTTGTAACGATCAACTATGGATGGAAAGGCCTTTTCTGGATTTTCTTTTTCCTGATCAGTTTTGGCCTGGCAGATCAGGCCAGCCTGTATATCAAGGAAGCGGTGGGCAGGTTAAGACCTTGCCGTGATCCGCTGATCAACCAGTTTGTGCGGGTATTGGTGGTGTACTGCCCATCAAGCGGTAGTTTTACCTCTTCCCATGCCGCGAATCATTTTGCGCTGGGTACATTTTGTTTCTTAACTTTAAAAAAGATTATTCCGGGTTATGCCTGGCTGTTTCTCGTCTGGGCAGCTATCATAGGATATGCACAAATATATGTAGGCGTGCATTATCCGTTGGATATTACGGGAGGAGCTATACTGGGAATACTGATAGGCTTACTGACCGGAAGGGTGTTCCAACGCCGTATTAGACTGGAGTCTGAATTGATATCATGAACTGGAGCTATTTAATACTTATTCTGGCAGCGACTATTGCCGGTGGGGTGATACCCATGACGGTGAAGCGGATTCACCCCAATTTTTCTATTTATTTACTGGCATTCACAGGGGCTTTCCTGTTCGGGGTAACCATCATGCACCTGTTGCCGGAAGTATACCATGAGCTGGGCCATGCTGCCGGGATCTATATTGCACTGGGCTTTTTCCTGCAGGTATTCCTGCAGCAGCTATCGCATGGCATGGAGCACGGGCACACTCATGTACCTTCTGAACATCATCATCATATAGCCGTAACGCCATTATTGCTGGGGTTATCTATTCATGCTTTTATGGAAGGGATTCCCCTGGGCTTTCATTTTGAAGACCGTTCTGCCTTACCCTCCCTGATGTTGGGGGTGGCTGCACACAAGATCCCGGAGGCATTAACACTGATCACTGTTATGATGCATGCCAATAAGAGCCGGATGGAACTATGGCGGATTATCCTGCTGTTTGCCTGTGTAACACCATTCGCTGCTATACTGGCTTCCCAACTGGGAGAACGGTTTACTGTGGTGACTAATTCGCTGGTATATGTTACCGCCCTGGTAATAGGCGCTTTTTTACACATTTCCACTACCATCTTTTATGAAAGTGGCACCAAACACCATGAATTAAGCCGCCGTAAGGTAATGGCAATAGGTGCAGGGATCGTTTTGGCCTTTCTAACCTTATTATTCGAATAATTTTATATTTTAGTCTTTAAATCATGGAAGTCGTCGTCATCATCCTCGTCCTAATTTTGCTCAATGGTATTTTTGCCATGTCTGAAACTGCTGTTAGTGCAGCACGGAAGGGCCGGTTGGAAAATATGGCAAATAAAGGGGATGAAAAAGCAAAGGCCGCCCTCAAGCTGGCCAATAATCCGGAAACATTTCTGTCTACCGTTCAGATAGGCATCACATTGATAGGGATTTTAACCGGTATCTATGCCGGTGAAACCATTAAATCCGAAGTAGTTGTTTTACTTAATCAGGTGCCCTTCTTACAACCTTATAGCAGCATCATTGCTACTATTCTGATTGTACTGGTGATCACCTATTTTTCGCTGGTACTGGGCGAACTGGTGCCCAAGCGTATAGGTACGGCCAAGCCGGAGTCTATTGCCAAAAGGATGGCAGGCGCCATGTATATACTGACCCGTATTGCCTATCCTTTTATCTGGATACTGACCGCCTCCGCTAATGTTATCATGCGGATACTGAATCTTAAGCCGTTTGATTCCCATGTAACGGAGGAAGAGATCAAAGCTATTATCAGTGAGGGAACCACCTCCGGGGCCATTGAAGAAACGGAACAGGAGATCATTGAACGGGTGTTTAACCTGGGCGACCGTAACATTACCTCTTTGATGACCCACCGTACTGATATTGTATGGCTGGATGTAAATGAACCGGTTAGCTCTTATCAATCGAAGATCAACGATAGCCTGCACTCTGTATATCCTGTATGTGACGGGCAAATAGACAGTATCAAAGGACTTGTTTCTATCAAAGACCTGTATGCGGCTTCCGGAAAGACAGTAGCCCTGCAGCAGGTCATTAAAAAGCCCTTGTTTGTACCGGAAAACAATTCCGCTTACCAGGTGCTGGAAAAATTTAAGGTAACGCAGATTCATGCTGCATTTATAGTAGATGAGTATGGCACTTTCCTGGGAATGATCACCTTGAATGATATTCTGGAAGCCATTGTAGGAGATATGCCGGAAACGGGCCAAACGGATGATTATGAGATGGTAAGAAGAGAAGATGGTTCCTTTCTGGTAGATGCCCAGATCCCGTTTTATGACTTCCTGAGCGAGTTTGACCGGGAGGAGTGGATGAGCGAATTTGAACAGGACTTTGATACCATGGCTGGTTTTATCCTTCACCACCTGGAACATATCCCCCAAACAGGAGAAAAATTTGAGTGGAGAGGCTTTACCTTTGAGATTGTAGATATGGATGCACACCGGATAGACAAAGTACTGGTATATGTGAAACCTGCAGAAGAAACAGAAGAATGAACAACACCTGTAACACATAAGCAACGTTTCTGGAAATGAAACATAACTGTCATTAATCCCGAAAAATAAATGTGAATGTCACAATAATCCTTTCAGGGAGGCTACCGAACCTACCGGTATTACCTGCCGGCACTGTTGTGCAGTGCTTTCCAAAAGAAATTTTTTCCTTAAGCATTAGGATAAACGCATCTTTGTGCTATTTTTGAAGGTTTTTTCTAATGAACATTTAATTTAATATAATATTAAGATGGTGGTATTAGGAAGTAAGGCGCTCTCTCTGGATGAAGTGTACCGGATATTGTTTGGAGGTGAAGAGCTGGTATTGGAACAAGCGGCCTTACAACAGGTAAACGAGAATTTTTTGTTTCTGGAGAAGTTCTCTGCAAAGAAACTGATCTATGGCATTAACACTGGTTTTGGCCCTATGGCACAATACCGGATCAGTGATGCAGACACGCATCAGCTGCAATATAATCTTATCCGCAGCCATAGTTCCGGTTCAGGAAAATGGCTTCCCCCTTTATTGACCAGGGGATTGATGATAGCAAGGTTAAGCAGCTTTATGCAGGCCCGTTCCGGTATTCATCCGGAAGTAGTGCATTTGTTGTGCGATCTTATTAATAAGGAAGTATATCCCTGTGTATTTGAGCATGGTGGTGTGGGAGCGAGTGGCGACCTGGTACAGCTGGCACACCTGGCACTGGTGCTGATAGGAGAAGGGGAAGTGTTATATAAAGGCGCCATACGTGATACCGCCGAAGTATTTGCAGAGTTGGGACTTCAGCCTATATCCATTCACGTAAGGGAAGGCCTGGCCATTATTAACGGTACTTCTGCCATGACCGGGGTAGGCCTGGTAAACCTGATAGAAGCTAAAAAGTTGCTGGGATGGGCTTGCACCCTGTCGGCCATGATCAATGAAATTGTGGAAGCATTTGATGATCATTTGTCTGCCGAGCTGAACATCGTGAAAAAACATGAGGGGCAGAACAAAGTGGCGGCCATCATGCGTGACATGCTGAAAGACAGCAAGATGGTACGGCATCGTCCGGATCACCTATATAAAGAACTGGAAGAAGAGATATTTAAAGATAAAGTACAGGAGTACTACTCCCTGCGTTGTGTACCGCAAATACTCGGACCCATATACGATACGTTGGTACAGGCTGAAAAGCTGGTGGTACAGGAACTGAACTCGGTGAGTGATAATCCGGTGGTAGACCATCATCATCAGAACGTATACCATGGCGGTAACTTCCATGGCGATTATGTATCTCTGGAGATGGATAAGCTGAAAATTGCGATCACTAAACTTTCCATGTTGTCGGAAAGGCAGCTGAACTATTTGCTGAATGATAAGCTGAATCATAAGTTCCCTCCCTTCCTGAACCTGGGTAAACTAGGCTTCAACTTTGGCATGCAGGGAGTACAGTTTACCGCTACTTCAACTGTTGCAGAAAACCAGACATTGTCATTCCCGATGTATGTACACAGTATTCCTAACAATAATGATAACCAGGATATTGTAAGCATGGGCTGTAATGCCGCTTTAATGGCCAACCGGGTGATAGAAAATGCTTTTGAAGTATTGGCTATACAGGTAATGACCATGTTGCAGGGAGTAGATTATCTGGATTGTGAAGCACGGCTATCTACTTGCTCACAGAAGATCTACCGGGAAGTAAGGGCAATTTTTCCTAAATTTATTGAGGATACACCCAAGTACAAGGATCTTCAGAAAATCAAGGAATACCTGATCAAAAACGAACCGGTGAAGTTTTAATACACGCGGTACATTCGTCATTAATCATTCGTAATACATCATTCATGAAGTGTGCTTTAGTAACCGGTGGGTCAAGAGGAATAGGCAGGGCAATATGTTTAAAAATGGCAGCAGCCGGCTATTATGTATTAATCAATTATAAAGGCAATGAAGCGGCTGCCAATGAAACACTGGAAGCTGTTCGTGCCGCAGGAAGTGATGGGGAGCTGTTGCAGTTTAATGTGGGAGATGAGGCAGAAGTGCAAACTGTACTGGGAGGCTGGATAGAAAATAATAAAGACAGGCAGATAGCTGTACTGGTGAACAATGCCGGGATCCGGGAAGATTCGCTGTTATTCTGGATGACTAGTACACAATGGAATAATGTATTGAATATCAGTTTGAACGGATTTTATAATGTGACCAAACAAGTATTGAACGGGATGTTGCTGAAAAGATTTGGCCGCATTATCAACATCGTATCTTTATCCGGTATAAAAGGTTTGCCTGGACAAACCAACTATTCCGCTGCGAAGGCAGGGGTAATAGGGGCTACAAAAGCCCTGGCACAGGAAGTAGCTAAACGCGGGGTGACTGTCAACGCAGTAGCGCCTGGGTTTATTAAAACGGATATGACAGCAGAACTTAATGAAAAGGAGCTGGCAGCGCAGGTGCCGATGAACCGCTTTGGCACACCTGAAGAAGTAGCGGAAGCTGTTGCATTCTTTGCTTCCTCCGGAGCAGGGTATATTACCGGAGAGGTGTTGTCGATTAATGGAGGGCTGCATACGTAGGAAGCAGTTAGCCTTTAGCTCTTAGCTTTTAGCTGCCCGGAGCGAAATGGATGAACTGTTAATAGCTCAATATCAATTGCTAATGATTAGTTTTTAGGTACCCTGTAGCGGGAAATCACTAAAGGCTAATAGCAAACAGCTAAAAGCTTAAATATGAACAGAGTAGTGATCACTGGTTTAGGAATCTACTCCTGCATAGGTAAAAACCTGGAAGAGGTGAGGGATTCATTATATAAGGGCCGTTCTGGTATTGTGCTGGATACGGACAGGAAGGAGTTTGGCTACCGGTCGGGATTGACAGGTTATGTAGAAAGGCCGGAATTAAAAGGGCTGCTGGACCGCAGGGCCCGGCTGATGATGCCGGAGCAGGCGGAGTTTGCTTTTATGTCTACCACAGAAGCATTGGCCCATGCGGGTATTGATGCGGACTATATTGATAAAACAGCAGTAGGGCTTTTGTTTGGCAATGATAGTTCTGCCAAACCGGTGATCGAAGCCACCGATATTATGCGGGAAAAGAAAGATACCATGCTGGTAGGTTCGGGTTCTGTATTTCAGACAATGAATTCTACCGTAAATATGAATCTGGCCACCATTTTTAAGCTGAGGGGGATAAATTTCAGTGTGAGTGCAGCTTGTGCCAGCGGATCACATTCCATTGGGCTGGGGTATATGTTTATCAAAAACGGGATGCAGGACTGTGTGGTCTGTGGGGGCGCCCAGGAGGTGAATATTTATGCGATGGGGAATTTTGATGCGATCGCCGCATTTTCCACACGGGAAGATGATCCTGCGAAGGCATCCCGGCCGTTTGACAGGGATCGGGATGGGCTGGTACCCAGTGGGGGCGCAGCTACTGTGATCCTGGAAAGCCTGGAATCTGCCCAACGCAGGGGCGCAACTATTCTGGGAGAAGTGATCGGATACGGATTCTCTTCCAATGGTGCCCATATTTCTAATCCTACGGTAGATGGCCCGGTGAGGTCGCTCGAAATAGCGCTGAAAGATGCGGGTTTACAACCTGGAGATGTGGGATACATCAATGCACATGCTACTTCTACACCGGCAGGGGATGCCAGTGAAGCCCGTGCCATACACCAGGTATTTGGGGGATCCAGGCCTTATGTCAGTTCTACCAAGTCAATGACCGGCCATGAATGCTGGATGGCAGGTGCCAGCGAAATTGTATATTCTTCCCTGATGATGCAACATGGGTTCATTGCTCCCAATATCAACCTGCAAAACCCCGATGAGGATGCCAGTAAACTTAATATTGTAGCAGATACCATTAATAAAGATTTTAATATATTTTTGTCTAATTCTTTTGGCTTTGGCGGTACCAATTCATCGCTGATTGTCAAAAAGTGGGAAGGTAAATAGCTGTCATTCAAAGACTTATAAAAAAATGTCAACTTGCAACGAGGTGGCGGGGCATTCCATTCTCCCCGGCATGAAGCAAACTAATGATATATTCTTAACTTTGTGGCACAGATTTAGGCTTTAAAAGGTATCTATAATCATTATTAATAAAAGTTAACAGTCACAATCAACCTGTATCTGGATTACACATTTTATGGAGAGTAAAGAAATTATAAGCATCACAAATAAGTTCCTGGTAGAAGAATTTGAAGCGGAGCCAGGATTGATTACACCTGAAGCTAACCTCAAAGCCACGTTAGATCTGGACAGCCTGGACTATATTGATATGGTGGTAGTGATAGAAGACCGTTTTGGTTTTAAAGTTAAACCCGAAGATTTCCAGGCCATTGTAACCTTCCAGGATTTCTACGATTATGTGACCACCCGCGTTAAGCAAAAAGAACTGGTATAATGCCTTCCTGGCAGGGAAAGTCTAAAGGAAGCAAGCTAGGGTACAGTATCTTTATCGGTATTTTACGGTATGGAGGTGTGTATCCGGCGTATTTCCTGTTGCGTTTTGTAGCATTTTATTATTTTTTGTTTTCATATAGCTCCTCTAAACCCATTTATTCGTACTTCCGTACGAAGTTAGGGTATAGCAGGTGGCGTGCGTTGTGTAGCCTGTACCGTAATTATTATGTATTTGGGCAAACTATCATTGATAAAGTGGTGGTGATGGCCGATATGGATAATAAATTTACCTTTCATTTTGAAGGTGAACATTATCTCCGTGAGATAACAGGGGGTAAACGGGGAGGGATTTTACTGAGTGCGCATCTGGGCAACTGGGAAGTGGCCGGGCATTTATTTAAGCGGCTCGAAACCCGTATCAATATAGTGATGTTTGATGGGGAGCATGAGCGTATCAAAGCATATCTGGCTTCCGTAACAGGAAAGCGGAATGTAAATATTATTGTAATTAAGGACGATTTATCGCACATTTACGCAATAAATGACGCCCTGAACAACAACGAACTGGTATGCATGCATGCCGACCGGTTTGTAGAAGGGAATAAAACCTTACAGGTACCATTTTTAGGGCAGGAAGCATCGTTTCCTGCAGGCCCGTTTTTACTGGCGGCTACCTTTAAAGTACCGGTTTCGCAGGTATACGCCTTTAAAGAATCTGCTACGCACTACCATCTGTATGCTACTGCTCCGCGCCAATATCAGGGCCGCAGGAACCAGGGAATGCAGGAGGCAGTGAGTGATTTTGTGGCATCACTGGAGGAAAAAGTGAAACAATACCCGGAACAGTGGTTTAATTATTATGATTTTTGGGAATAGCTGTTAAACAGCGATTAGCAGTTAGCTATTAGCTTTTAGCGGTTAGTAGTCCTTTAGGGGCAGCTAATAATTAACCGCTTTCCATAATTCGCTTTAACTGGCTAATAGCCAAAGGCTAAAGGCTAACAGCTTTTAAACTTAAAATATGTTCATCCAGGAAGACGATATCATCAATTATATTCCTCAGCGCCCACCGATGGTGATGATTGGTGGTTTACTGGCAGTAGAAGAGCAGGCCACCCGTACAGGATTGCAGATTACGGCTGACAATATATTTGTGGAAAATGGCCGGTTTACTACACCCGGATTAATGGAGAATATCGCACAAACCGCAGCCGCCAGAGTGGGATATATTGCCCGTCAGGAAAATACACCCGTTCCGGTTGGCTTTATTGGTGCAGTAAAGGATCTGGAAGTTTTTGAATTGCCACCTGCTGGTGCATTTATAGAAACGGAGACCATCATAGCCCACCAGGTGTTTAACGCTACAGTGGTAACGGGTAAAGTGCTGTTTGAAGGACGCGTGATGGCCCAATGTGAAATGAAAATATTTATTAATCCCTAAATATTGTTTTGTCATGAACCTGAAAAAAATGTTTGCCTTATCTGCTGTAGCATTATGCTTTTCCGGCATAGTGAATGCACAATCTCCTAAAGAATTCTTTGGTTCTTCAGATGTACCTGTAACCTGGCTGGGGGTAGACTTTACCCTGGTAAAAATGATTGGTATGGCAGATGTGAACCTGACTGATGTACGCGAACGCCAGTTTACCGGTATTAACCAGGTAATCGTAAATGAGCCCAAGAAATACGAAATCGACGACGCATTTGATAAAAAGAATGTGACTAAAGATATCTCAGAGGTAAATAAACGGAATGAAAAGGCCAATACTGATGCCATGAAATCTGATAATTCATCAGATTATCAACACCTGAAACCGGAAGATATTGCTAAGCTGATAAAAGGTTTTGATTTTGGTGATAAAAAAGGCCTGGGGATATTATTTGTAATGGAAGGTATGAGTAAAACGGAAAAAGAAGGTTCAATGTATGCCACCGTGGTAGATATGGGCCGTCGTAAAGTGCTGATGACAGAACGTATAACCGGTAAGGCACAAGGCTTCAGCTGGCGTAACTACTGGGCTTATACGGTTTACAAAGGCCTGGAAAGCATTAACAAACGTAAATACAAAGAATGGAAAGGTACATATGGTAATGTAGAAGCAGAACCAGAACCTGCTCCAGCTCCGGTAGTAGAAAAAGCATCGGAAAAAGCAACGCAGCAGCAGGCAGCACCTAAAGCAGCTGACAAAACAAAGGGTAAAAAAGCAAAAAAGGCGTAAGTACCACACTGTGTGTATAACGTGTAAATGATAGATATGGAATTAACCGAACGTGCCAATATACTGGTAAGATTTAATGAAGCAGATCCACTGGGCATAGTTTGGCATGGCCATTATGTAAGGTATTTTGAAGACGGGAGAGAGGCTTTCGGCGAAAAATATGGTTTACGCTACCTGGATATTTATAAATACGGATATACCGTACCGGTAGTAAAAGTAAGCTGTGATTATAAGCGGTCGCTGCGTTATGGTGATCGTGCCATTGTAGAAACACGGTACATAGATACCGCAGCAGCTAAAATAAAATTCGAATATACCCTGTATAATGCGGCTTCCGGAGAAATAGTAGCGAAAGGGTCATCCATGCAGGTATTCCTGGATAAGGAAACATCTACTTTGCAGCTGACCATCCCGCCATTTTTTGAAGATTGGAAAAAGCAATGGGGAGTGTTATAACGGGCGTTTTTTATGAAAGAGGTGTTTGTAGCAGCAGACAATATTGTGTCGCCATTAGGTGACACTACTGCGGAAAACTTTACCAGGGTTGCCGCAGGCGAAAGTGGTATCACCCGGCATGCCGATACATCGTTATCGGCAGCGCCGTTTTATGCTGCTATGTTGCATCAGCAGCAACTGGCGGAATACATAGCTGCAGATCACCTGGAAGGGCATACGAAGTTTGAACAGCTGATCATGCTTTCTGTAAAAAGAGCATTGGCACAAACGGATATTACCCTGGCAGATAAGCGTACCATTTTTATTGTTTCTACAACAAAAGGGAATATAGAATTGCTGGAGCAGCAAGCGGTAGGAGGAACACCCCCGCTGGCAACTATGCAACTATTTAATACTGCTCAGCAACTGGGCCGGCATTTTAATGCTGCCAATGCACCGCTGGTAGTAAGCAATGCCTGTATTTCCGGACTGCTGGCTATTTTAACCGGTAAGCGTTTAATTGATGCAGGGCTATATGACCATGCAGTGATTACCGGAGCTGATGTGGTCACCCAGTTTGTATTATCCGGGTTTCAGTCGTTTCAGGCAGTGAGCAATGCACCCTGCCGCCCGTTTGATGCGGCACGTAATGGCGTTACACTGGGAGAGGGTGCAGCTACGGTAATATTAACCAACGATCCGGCACATGTATCCGGTAAGGAAAGGATAGTGTTGGGAAATGGAGCAGTAAGCAATGATGCGAATCATATATCAGGGCCATCACGTACAGGCGCTGAGCTAAGTACCGCTATGCAGCTGGCCATGAAAGGCAGCGGACTGACTCCATATGACATTGGTTTTGTATCAGCACATGGTACAGCCACTTTATATAATGATGAAATGGAGGCGAAAGCCTTGCATCTGGCAGCTTTGCAGGAAGTACCGGTAAACAGCCTCAAAGGCAATTACGGACACACGCTGGGAGCTGCCGGATTGATAGAAGCCATTATTGGTATGGCCTGTTTGCAGCAAAAAACAGTACTGCCTACCCTGGGATTTGAAACGCTGGGGGTAAGTATGCCGGTAAAGGTATCAGGTACTTTGCGGCAAAAGGAAATGCGTCATTTCCTGAAAACCGTATCGGGATTTGGCGGATGTAATGCTGCAATGGTGTTTAGCTTAAGTAACAATTGATCATTTGTAATCAGAAAATAATAATGGATTTTTTTAATAAAGAAACTAAAACGGCATTACAGGCGAAAGAAGCTGCGCTGGCACTGGCATTTGCACCTATTGCATTTCAGGCTACCCGTGCGCTGCGTGACATGGGCATTTTACAGGCAGTGAGCGACAGCAGGAGCAATGGTATTACGATTGAAGAAATACTGGAAAAAGTAACCCTCTCACGCTATGCCGTAAGGGTATTGCTGGAAGCTGGTTTGGGGATGGACCTGGTAATTGTAAACGACAAAAAGTATACGCTTACGAAAACCGGGTACTTCATTTTGCATGATCAGCTCACCCGTATCAACATGGACTTTACACAGGATATCTGTTATAAGGGCATGTATCATCTGCAGGAGAGCCTGCGGGAAGGAAAACCTGCCGGATTGAAGGAACTGGGTCCATGGGATACCATCTACCCAGGATTGCCTTTGTTATCGCCGGAAGTAGGTAAAAGCTGGTTTGACTTTGATCACTATTATTCTGATCTCGCTTTTCCACAGGCCCTGCCTATCGTATTTGAAAATAAACCCCGTAAGTTACTGGACATCGGTGGTAACACCGGTAAATGGACACTGGCCTGTACGGCTTATGATCCTGAAGTGCAGGTCACCCTTTTTGATTTACCGGGAGAGATCGCCCTGGCACAGCAAAAGATGGTAGAAGCGGGAGTGAGCGACCGAGTATCTTTTCACACTGCCAATATCCTGGATGAGAGCCTGCCTTTTCCGAAAGACTTTGATGCCATCTGGATGAGCCAGTTCCTGGATTGTTTTTCTGAAGCGGAAATTGTGTCTATTTTGAAACGTTGCCGGGAAGCATTGACCGCAAACGGGACTATTTATATATTGGAACCTTTCTGGAACCGGCAGGTGTTTAAGTCGGCCGCGTTCTGTCTGCAGCAAACGTCGCTGTACTTCACGGCTATGGCAAATGGCAACAGCCAGATGTACCATACAGACGACTTTTTTAAATGTATACAGGATGCCGGGTTGCAGATAGTAGCAGAAAATGATCAGATGGGATTGAGCTATACCCTCCTGAAATGTAAAAAAGCATAACCTCATACATAAATTGTAAATCCCCTGATTATGAAAACTGAACAAGTGGATGTGTTGGTAATTGGTGCGGGTCCAGCTGGTACCGTAGCGGCATCGATTATTCACCAGGCCGGTTTTAAAGTCAAAATTGTTGAAAAACAAAAATTTCCCCGTTTTGTAATAGGTGAAAGCCTGTTGCCCCGAAGTATGGAAGCCCTTAAAGAAGCTGGTTTCATTGAAGCTATTCAGGCAAAGGGATTTCAGCAAAAGTCAGGTGCCAAGTTTGTAAAACAGGGTGCCCTTTGTGACTTTACTTTTGCAGAGCAGTATACTCCCGGCTGGACCTGGACCTGGCAGGTACAGCGGGCCGATTTTGATAAAACACTGGCCGATGAGGTAGAACGTATGGGCGTTCCGGTAGCTTATGAAAGCACCGTTACTGCTATACGGTTTGATGGATCAGATTCTGTAACCACCGTAGAAGATGTGCATGGCAATCAGCAAGAAATAGCTGCCCGCTTTATTGTGGACGGAAGTGGTTATGGCAGGGTGATACCCCGGCTGTTTAACCTGGAGCGTAATTCTAACCTGCAGCCCCGCAAGGCGCTGTTTTCACATATGATAGATGTGCGCCGCTCTATGGCGGATGAGCCAAACCGTATTACGGCCGTAGTGCATCAGCCTGGCGTATGGATCTGGATCATTCCATTTTCTACCGGGATCACTTCCCTGGGTTTTGTAGGGGATCCGTCCTTTTTTGACCAGTATCCCGGCACGCCGGAGCAGCAGCTCAGGGCACTGATGGAAGCCGAACCTTATACCCGGGAGCGTTTCAGAGATGTGGAAATGGCATTTGAACCCAGGATATTGCAGTCCTGGTCGGCCACTACCGATAAATTTTATGGAGATGGCTTTGTGCTGACAGGCAATGTAACAGAATTTCTGGACCCGATTTTCTCTTCTGGTGTAACTTTGGCCTGCGTAAGCAGTCAAACTGCGGCCAAGCTGGTCATTCGCAAACTGAAAGGAGAAGCGGTAGACTGGGAAAAAGAATATATGGAACCAACCATGCAGGGCGTAAATACTTTCCGTTCCTATGTAATGGCCTGGTATGAGGGGACCCTGGATACCATTTTCTTTAAAAAGGACGCAGATCCTGTCATCAAGCAGCAGATCTGTTCAGTACTGGCAGGATATGTATGGGATATGAGCAATCCATTTGTGAAGAACCATGATACCGCTTTAAAGCGGCTGGCCAGAACGATTGAATTGACAGAAAAATTAAAGGAACAATAGGATTGAAGCAGGCGGCAGCATATATAACGGGCAGTTGTATTATCCGGGAGCATGGGGTTACCCTTAACGGGCAGCGGATATGGGAGGCAAATACGGATATGGAATTGCAGGAATTCCTGCGTAGCGGATACGACCGGTTTTCGGGTCAGTATCCCAAATTTCATAAAATGGATGCCCTCAGTAAGCTGGGATGGCTGGCAGCAGAAGTATTACTGCAGACAAGTGATATGACCAGTTACGCACCGGAAGAGGTGGGCCTGGTACTATCCAACAGGAGTGCCAGCCTGGATACTGACCTCCGTTATTATGATACGGTAAAGGAATTTGCCAGCCCGGCACTGTTTGTATATACGCTCCCCAATATCGTGATCGGAGAAATTTGTATCCGTCATGGATTTAAGGGGGAGCATACGTTTTTTGTGTCTGATAGCTTTAATGCAGCGTTTATGACCGCTTATGTGCAACAGTTGCTGGCTACCACACCGCTGCAGGCCTGTTTATGCGGATGGGTGGAAGTAATGGAGCAGGCCTATGAAGTGGTGATGTACCTGGTAGAAAAGCAGGAGCTGCCAGGAGCAAAGGAATTAAATGAGCAGCAGGTGACTGCATTATATAAATAAAAGGAACGTAATTATAACATGGAAAAATTGATGGCCGATCTGAAAGCACAGATCATAGAACAGCTGAATTTACAGGAAGTAAAACCAGCAGATATCGGGGATGATCAGGCCTTATTTAAAGAGGGGCTTGGACTGGATTCCATTGATGCCCTGGAATTGATTGTATTATTACAGCAGCATTATAATATAAAGCTGACCAATCCTGAACAGGGGCCGGAGATTTTCCGTTCTGTGCGCACGATGGCAACATTCATTACTGCGCATCAAAATAAGAAGGGATGAGTGAACAGGTATGGGTAGCCGGCGGCGGTGTTATTTGCGGAATTGGCCTGCAACTGGAAGCTTGTCTGGATGCATTCCGGAGCATGCAGCCGGGAATGGGGCCTATGCAATACCTGTCGTCCAATCACCGGGCTACTTTTCCTGTGGCAGAGGTAAAGGCCGGTAATGCGGCTTTGGCTCAACAGGCCGGATTACCTGTTACCACCAGCCGGACGGCTTTATTAAGTATGATTGCTGCTAAAGCTGCCTGGGAAAGCACGGGATTAGGAGACATATCCCAATACCGGGCGGGTTTTGTTTCCGGCAACACGGTAGGGGGAATGGATAAAACAGAAGATTTTTTCCGTGCTTACCTGCCCGACCATCATAAAGGTCATCTCCGGGAGGTAGTACAGCATGAATGCGGTACCGTTACAGAACTGGTGGCAGATGCCCTGGGAGTAAAGCACCAGGTGACTACCATCAGCACGGCCTGTTCTTCGGGAGCTAATGCGCTGATGTACGGATCACGGCTGATACGTAATAACCTGGCAGATGTAGTAATAGCCGGAGGAGCTGATTCCCTGACCCGTTTTACCCTTAATGGGTTCAACACCCTGATGATCCTGGATACACAGCCTTGCCGGCCTTTTGATGATACCAGAACAGGGCTGAATCTGGGTGAAGGAGCTGGTTATGTAGTCCTGGTATCAGATAAAGTAGCCGGGCAGTTGCCACAGGCACCCTGGTGCCGTCTGAGTGGCTATGCCAATGCCAATGACGCTTATCATCAGACGGCTTCTTCGCCGGACGGTACCGGCAATTACCTGGCAATGAAAGGAGCGTTGGAAATGAGTGGATTGCGGCCTGCCGATATCGCTTATATCAACTTACATGGTACCGGCACACAAAATAACGATGTATCCGAAGGAATTGCTATTCAGCGGTTGTTTAACGGAAACATCCCGGCATTAAGCTCCACCAAATCCTTTACCGGACATACCCTGGGTGCCAGCGGAGGAATAGAAGCCGTGTTTTCAGCACTGGCAGTGAAGGAGGGAATTATTTATCCCAATGCACATTTTACCACACCCATGAAAGAGTTTTCCATTACACCGGCTACCACCTTTTCGAGTGGCAATAAACTGCCGCATGTAATGTCCAATTCATTTGGTTTCGGGGGAAATTGTTCGAGTGTGGTATTTTCGAGCTTTTAGCTGTTGGCAGTTAGCTTTTAGCTTTACTAAGCGGAAAGCTAAAAGAATAGCAAAACAGCATCAAAGACAATCATAAAGGCACCAATTAAAACAACAAAGCCATAGCTAACAGCTAAAGGCTAAAAGCTAACAGCTAAAAATGAAGATCTACATACAAGGCACGGGATGTATATCGCCGCAGGAAACTGCGGTGGAAGGTGCATTGTTGCCTGCTATCAGGGCTTATGAAGGCACACGCTTAAGTACCGTAGATCCGGATTATAAGCAGTGGATAGACATCAAACAGATACGCCGGATGAGCCGGGTGGTTAAAATGGGCGTAGGCGCGGCTAAGCTGAGTTTGCAGGAAGCAGGGGTGGAAATGCCGGATGCTATTATCACCGGTACGGCCTATGGTTGCCTGGATGATACCGGCGTGTTTTTGACCAAGCTGGTGAACCAACAGGAGGAAATGCTGACACCCACTTCTTTTATACAGTCTACCCACAATACGGTAGGAGGACAGATAGCCTTGTTACTGGGGTGTAATGCTTACAACAATACTTTTGTACACAAGGGTTTTTCTTTTGAAAGCGCTTTGCTGGATGCCATCATGCTGTTACGGGAGAACACAGCACAACGCATACTGGTGGGCGGTTTGGATGAAATAACCACGCATAGTCATACCATTTTATCACGGTTTGGTCTTTACCGAACCGGGCCGGTGATGAATACTACTTTATTGCAACAGCCTGCCAACGGCACTATTGCCGGAGAAGGAGCTGCTTTTTTTACACTGGGTACCACAAAAGGAGCCCATACTGCCGCTGAGATAACAGGTTTAAGAACACTGTATAAGCCGGCATCTCCTGCAGCACTATGGCAGGAAGTGGAGCGCTTCCTGGATGAACAGGAAGTGACAGCCGCAGCTATTGACCTGGTGATTACCGGAAGGAATGGAGATACAGCGACAGACCAGGGCTTTACAGCAATGGAAACGAGCCTGTTTGCCGGAAAACCGGTGGCTACATTTAAACAATTGTGTGGAGAATACCCTACTGCATCCGCTTTTGCTTTGTGGTTGGGTAATAAGATCCTGCAAACGCAGGAAGTCCCTGCCGGAGTATTGTTTGCAGGTACTGTTCCCACAAGAATTAACAGGATTTTGATCTGCAATCAGCACCAGGATACCCATCATTCCCTAATTTTATTGACGGTATGCTGACTTACCGGACCACAAATATGATAGCTGGCGGTTTACTGTCGGGGTTACTGCTGTTGCAGATAGCAGGATACCGGGTACACTGGAGCTGGTTTGCCGGGTTGATAGTAGCTTATATCGCTATTGCTGCCTGGGGATCCTGCCGGATAGCAGCCGGATTTTACCTGCCTGTTACCTGTGCCGTTACTACTGACGAAAAGGTGGTAGCTTTATCTTTTGACGATGGCCCGCATCCGCAGCATACCCCGCAGTTATTAGATCTGCTGCGTGAACAGCAGGTGCCTGCCACATTTTTTTGTATTGGAAGAAATATCCGGGGAAATGAGGAGTTGCTCCGGCGGATAATAGCCGAAGGGCATTTGATTGGTAATCACACCTGGTCGCATCATTTTTGGTTTGACATGTTTACTTCCGGACGCATGCTGGCAGATATGCAGCAGATGGATGCGGAGGTAAAGGAGGTGTCGGGGAAAAAACCATTATTGTTCCGGCCGCCTTATGGGGTTACCAATCCGGCATTGCGGAAGGCTATACAGGAAGGAGGATATTTTCCACTAGGGTGGAGTATCCGCTCACTGGACACAGTGATAAAAGATAAAGCGCAGTTGCTGGCGAGGGTGGTAAAACAATTACATCCGGGGGCAGTGATCCTGTTGCATGATACCAGTGAGGCTACCATACAGATATTACCGGAGCTAATAGCGTATATCCGTCAGGAAGGATATACGATCAAACATATAGATGATCTGTTAAAGATACCTGCTTATGCGTAAATGGATAATGATGATGGGGGGATGCCTGCTTAGTATGGCACTATGGGCACAAACGGGGTTTAAAGTGGTAGCTGATCCTGCCGCTTTCAAACAGCAGTTTGCCAAAGTGTCACAGCAAACCCAGAGCCTGCAGAGCGATTTTGTGCAGGAAAAAAACCTGAGCATGTTGTCGGATAAGATTGTATCCAAAGGAAAGTTTTGGTTTAAAAGAGAGAATAAAGTGCGTATGGAGTACCAGCAGCCTTCTTACTATTTACTGGTGATGAATGGCAAGGATATCAAAACAAAAGACACACAAAAGGAAAACCGGGTTTCAGCTAAATCCAATAAACTGTTTGAGCAGATCAATAAAATCATGATAGACTGTGTACAGGGAAATGTGTTGGATAATGAAGCTTTCCAGGCACAGGTAATGGAAAATGCACAGTATTATCAGCTGGAGTTGAAACCGGTTAATAAGGCATTGGCTGCTTTTTTTAAAACGATTCATTTGCTGGTGAGCAAGCAGGATTATGCTGTGGTAAAAATAACTATGCATGAAATAACCGGTGACGACACCGCGATCAGCTTTGTGAATAAGCAGGTGAATGTAAATATTCCGGATGCGGTATTTAGTATTAAATAGTTTACTGGCTATATGTCTGTTGTGTGGCTGCAGATCTACTTACCGCAGCCTGCAGCGTGCCGAAGGAGAGGTAGCTTGTGTACGCCAGTTCCGGCCTGCATTTACCAATACTTTATATAGCACACAGGTAAATGTGCTTAAACATCATTTAAGCGGATTATTGTTTTTCAAACAAATGGAAGACAGTAGCTTACGGGTAGTGTTTGCGAATGAAATGGGATTCAAATTCTTTGATTTTGAGTTTGATAAAAAAGGGGTGTTTACCAAGCATTACCTATTGCCTAAAATGGATAAGCCGGCGATAGTAAAAACATTGCAGCAGGATTTTGAGCTGGTATTATTAAGGCCGGACCTGCGGGAGGCTTATGTGGCCCGTGACAAGGTTCATCAGTATGTGGTGGTGCCCACAGACAAGGGGAATAACTATTATATTACGGACCCTGGCTGTACGGAATTGGTACGTATTGAAAAGGCATCACCCCGTAAACCAGTGGTGCAGGTATGGATGCAACATTACCGGGATCAGGTACCGGATACCATCCGGATACAGCATACCGGATTTAACTTTAATATTTCATTACAACGTGTAGAAAAATAATGCTGGCAGGAAGTTTTTACAAAATAGTACAGGAGCAATCTACCGCAGGCAACCGTACCGTAACGATTGAGCTGAATGCGGCGCATGCGATATTCGGAGGACATTTTCCCGGACAGCCGGTAGTACCTGGTGTATGTATGATGCAGATTATACAGGAGCTGCTGGAAGGATCATTGGGCAAAAAGGTATTGTTGCAAAAGGCATCAAATATGAAGTTCCTCAATATGATTGACCCTGTACAACAACCACTGGCGGATGTAGTGTTACAATATGCCGAAGAAGGGGATCAGATCAAAGTGACCACAGCTATTAAGCGGGATGATAAGGTGTTTTTGAAATTCCAGGGCATATTCTCCGTGGAAATGTGAAAATAGGACTTGTACCAATGCGTAAAGGAGTGAATGTGTAAATTTGCCCCTTTACGCATTGATGCATCTATAATATTTTAATAAAATTGTTGAATCAGGAGCTTAACATATCAGTAAAACCGTTTCATGTTACCAGCGCACACTTGCAGGCCGTTGCAAATCTGCGGATAGCGATCTTAGTTCCTACTTACAATAATGCAGCCACACTGGGTAAGGTTATTCAATCCCTGGCAGCTTATCAGCCACATGTGATTGTAGTAAATGACGGGAGTACAGATAGTACGGCACAAATCCTGGATGGATTCCCTGATGTGCAACGTGTGGCGTATACCCCCAATAAAGGAAAAGGTATTGCATTGCGGGAGGGATTTGCTTATGCGCTGCGTAAGGGGTATGATTATGTAATTACAATGGATGCCGACGGGCAGCATTTTGCTGCAGATATCCCTGCTTTTCTGGAAAAGCTGGAAGAGGAAAAGAATGCGCTGATGATAGGGGCCAGGAATCTGCAACAGGAGAATATGCCCGGAAAAAACACATTTGCCAACAAATTTTCCAACTTCTGGTTTTATGTGGAAACGGGGATCAAAGCGCCTGATACACAGTCGGGCTACCGCTTATACCCTTTATACCTGATGCAGGATATGCGTTTTTGGTGCAACAAATATGAGTTTGAAATAGAGGTATTAGTGAGATGTGCCTGGAAAGGGATTAAAATTGACTGGGTGCCCATACAGGTGTATTATCCACCGGCGGAAGAAAGGGTATCCCACTTCCGGCCATTACGGGATTTTTCGCGTATCAGTGTATTGAACACGATACTGGTACTCATTACTTTTTTATATATCAAGCCAAGGGACTTTTTCCGTTTCCTGATCAAAGGGGATAACTGGAAAAAGATGTGGCATGAACAGTTGCTGAACAAACAGGAATCTAACTGGAAAAAATCATTGTCTATTGGCCTGGGAATCTTTATGGGTATTATTCCATTGTGGGGATTTCAGATGATGATTGCCATTTTACTATCGGTATTATTCCGCCTGAACAAAGTGTTGGTAATCATAGCAGCTAATATCAGTATTCCTCCCATGATCCCGCTGATTGTTTTCCTGAGTTTTATAACAGGACGTATTTGGGTAGGTGAAGATGCTACGGGGATCATATTCAGCAGAAATCTGACACTGGAAGATGTGCAGAACAATATATTACAGTATATCTATGGCAGTATTACGCTGGCTGTTTTAGCCGGATTATTTGCTGTGCTGTGTTCATATGTACTGTTGACGGTTTTTAGAAAAAAAGCAGTTAGCAATTAGCCTTTAGCTGTTAGCTGCCTGGAGCGGGCAGGTGCTAAAGGCTAACAGCCAACTGCTAATAGCTTTAAAGAACAAAGTATGGGCAACTTTTTTGTAGCCATTTATAATTTTTTTGAGCGGCATAAAGCAGCATTCTGGACGAGTGCCATTGCTTGTTTTTTGCTGGTGGGGTATTTTGCTTCAAAGATCCGGCTGGAGGAAGATATTACCCGTATTCTTCCACAGGATAAAAAGCTGGATAAACTGCAGCAGGTATTCCAGGATTCCAAGTTTGCGGATAAGCTGATACTGACCATTTCCCAAAAAGATACTACACAGGAAGCACAGCCGGATAGCCTTACCGCATTTGCAGCTGAGATCAGTGCCCGTGCAGGGGAGCAGCTGGCTCCATACATTAAACAGATACAGGCACAGGCAGAAGATGGTACTATCCTGGATCTGATGCAGGTGATCCAGGACCACTTACCCGTATTTCTGGAACCGCAGGATTATCAGCGTATAGATTCCCTGATAGCCCCGGCACAATTACAGCAGACACTGGAGAATAATTACCGTACAGTTATATCGCCGGCGGGGCTGGTACTGAAGAAGATGATACAGGCCGATCCGGTAGGGATCTCCTGGCTGGGGATTAAAAAATTGCAGCAGCTGCAGTATGATGAGCAGTTTGAACTGTATGACGGATATATTCTGACCAGGGATCACCGGCACCTGATGTTATTTATAACACCAGCCAACCCGCCCAGCGCTACTAAAGTGAATGCCACTTTTCTGCATGGAATGGATGGATTAATAGATAGTTTGCAGCAACAACATCCTGATATCAGTGCCAGCTATTTTGGTGGTACGGCAGTCTCTGCAGGCAATGCGCAGCAGTTGCGGCAGGATACCTTGTTAACGCAGGGCATTACAGTCGTATTACTGATTGTTTTGATAGGCTTGTTCTTTAAAAAGAAAAGAGCTCCATTGCTGGTAATGCTGCCCGTAGTTTTTGGGTGGTTGTTTTCGTTGGCCTGGGTATACCTCGTGAAAGGGCATATATCCGTAATCGCTCTGGGAGCAGGATCTGTAGTATTGGGCATTGCCGTAAATTATTCCCTGCACGTGTTTAATCATTACCGGCATTTGCCGGATATACGGGAGGTAATCAGGGACCTTGCCACCCCCATGACATTGGGCAGTTTTACCACGGTAGGCGGCTTTCTGTGCCTGCAGTTTGTGAAGTCTCCCATGCTGCAGGATGTTGGATTGTTTGCTGCGTTTAGCCTTATCGGGGCCGCATTATTTTCCCTGATCTTTTTACCCCATTGGATCGTGATGGGCCGCAAACCGGAGCAGGTACCCGTGCATCAGGATAATTGGCTGGACAGGTTATCGATGTACCGGCCGGAACGTAATAAATACCTCATAGCTGGCATATGCCTGTTAACCATCCTGTTCTTTTTTACCGCCAAAAAAGTGTCTTTTGAAAGTGATATGATGCGGATGAATTTCATGACGCCGGAATTAAAGGCGGCAGAAACCAAGTTGAATCATATCAATGCTTATACGGCCCAGTCTGTATATGTAGTCACAGAAGGTAAAAATCTGGAAGCGGCGCTGGAAAACAGTGAGGCAATATTGCCTGTTATTCATCAGTTGCAGGAAAAGGGCATCGTAAAAAGATATACAGGAGTGCAGGGGTTACTATTGTCCGAGAAGGAGCAACAAGTACGTATCGCACGCTGGCAAAAATACTGGACACCGGAGAAGCAACAACAATTGTTGGCTTTTTTACGCAAGCAGGGGGTGGCAGCAGGATTCAGCGCTACCGCTTTTGACCCGTTTGAGCGGTTATTGGAGAAGCCATTTAACGTGATGCCTCCGGAAGCGTTGGAGGTTTTACGTAATGGTACCATGGGGGATTTCATCACTGAAAAGAAGGGGATGACTTCACTGGTAACGTTGTTAAAAGTAGATCCGCAGCAGAAACAGGCAGTGTATACCGCTCTGGATCAGCAGGCACATACCACGGTATTAGATAAACAATATGCAGCCAACCGGCTGGTGGAAGTGATCCGTGATGAGTTTAACAGCATTGCCTGGATGACTTCTTTACTGGTGTTTTTTGCATTACTGATTTCTTATGGCAGGATAGAGCTGGCATTGATCACCTTTATCCCTATGCTGGTGAGCTGGGTGTGGATATTAGGGATTATGGGGCTGTTTGGTATTAAGTTCAATATTGTAAACATCATTCTCTCCACTTTCATTTTTGGGTTGGGAGATGATTACAGCATTTTTACAATGGATGGTTTATTGCAGGAGTATAAAACCGGCAAGAAACATCTGTCGTCTTTTAAATCATCTATTTTCCTTTCCGCGATTACTACCATACTGGGTCTGGGGGTATTGATATTTGCAGCGCACCCTTCGCTGAAATCCATTGCCCTGATTTCTATCATAGGTATCTGGTGTGTAGTATTGATTTCCCAGGTATTGATTCCTTTTCTTTTTAACTGGATGATTACGAACCGGGTAAAAAGAGGTTGGGCACCATGGACATTTACGGGATGGACCCTTTCCGTTTTTTCGTTTACTTATTTTACGCTGGGTAGTTTTATCATGACGGGCATCGGCTTTATATTACTGCGTTTAAATCCCTTTAATAAGGCAAAGGGGAGGTACCTGTTTCATGTAATATTGTCGAAGTATACCGGTTCGGTATTGAACATTATGGGTAATGTGACTAAGCAGTCAATTAATCCATTAAACGAAAAGCTGGAAAAGCCCGCGGTGATTATCAGTAATCACCAGTCATTTCTGGATATCCTGGTATCCACTATGCAGCGGCCTAAAGTGATATTGCTGACAAACGAGTGGGTATGGCGTTCGCCGGTATTTGGAGCAGTAGTAAGAATGGCGGAGTACTATCCGGTAGCAGATGGCGCTGAAGATAGTATAGAACGGCTACGTAAGAAAGTGGAAGAAGGATATTCTATTGTAGTGTATCCGGAAGGCAGCCGCTCTCCTACAACCGCCATCCGCAGGTTTCATAAGGGCGCTTTCTATATTGCAGAACAACTGGGGCTGGATATTCTGCCGCTGATTATCCATGGTACTGCTTATACCATGAGCAAAAGTGATTTCCTGCTAAAGAATGGTACGGTAACCGTAAAATATTTGCCCCGTATTACTCCGGATAACAAAGACTATGGAGAAGGGTATAGTGAGCGTACTAAAAAAATAAGCCGCTATTTCAGGCAACAGTATGAGTTGCTGCGGCAGGAAATAGAAGTACCCGCTTATTTCAGGGAGCAGTTGAAGTATAACTTTATCTATAAAGGGCCTATACTGGAATGGTACATGCGTATTAAAACAAAGCTGGAAGATAACTATGCACTGTTTCATCACCTGCTGCCATTAGAAGGACGCATATTGGATATTGGTTGTGGTTATGGATTTATGTCTTATATGCTACATTTTTTAGCGGCAGGGCGGCAGATCACCGGCATTGATTATGATGAAGAGAAGATTGCAACTGCCAATCATTGTTATCTGAAAGGAGAGCAGCTGAACTTTGTTTGTGCAGATATTACAGATTATAACTTCGGCAAGCAGGATGTATTTATCATCAGCGACGTGATGCATTACCTGCTGCCCGAAGAGCAGGAACGTTTGTTACAACAATGCATTGCCCAGCTTGCGCCAGGAGGGATGATCCTCATTAGGGATGGAGATGAGGATCTGAAGCGGCAGCATAAGAATACACGACTGACCGAATTATTTTCAACACGCATTATGGGTTTTAATAAAACGCAGCATAAGTTGTCGTTTTTTTCTGCTACGCAGATGAAAGCTTTAGTAAATAAATATGGAGCTACAATGGAGGCGGTGAATAATCCACGATATACCTCCAATGTAATATTTGTCATTAAAAAAATGCCGCAACAGCAATATGCATAACTATGACGTGATCATAATAGGCAGTGGGTTGGGAGGGCTGGTATGTGGTGCTTTGTTAAGCAAGCATGGGTACCGGGTATGCATATTTGAAAAGAATAAACAAATAGGTGGCAGTCTGCAAACCTATGCCCGTAATAAAGTAATCTTTGACTCCGGTGTGCATTACATTGGCGGGTTGGCCCAGGGAGAACATTTGTATAAGGTGTTTGACTATCTGGGCATCATGGAGAAGTTGAAGCTAAAACGGCTGGACCGTAATGGCTTTGACCGCATTACTTTTAAAGATGATAAGGGGGAATATAGACTGGCGCAGGGATACGACAATTTTATTGCGCAGTTGTTGCCTGATTTTCCTGACGAACGGGCAGCACTAAATGCTTATGTACATGAAATGCAGGAGGTCTGCAGCCGGTTTCCCTTATATAACCTGAGAGCCGGGCATTACCAGGAAAAGGAAAGTGTATTACATGTGGGTACGGTAGATTTTTTACGTACCATCACCAGTAATGAACGATTACAAAACGTATTGGCAGGCAATAATCTCTTATATGCAGGGGTGGCAGACAAAACGCCATTTTATATTCATGCACTGGTATTAAACAGCTACATTCAAAGTGCATGGAAATGTGTAGATGGCGGTTCCCAGATAGGAAAGTGGCTAAGCCGCTGCATTACTGAAAATGGCGGGACTATTATCCGTAATATGGCAGTCAGAAATATTGTGGGAGATGGTAACCGGGTAGATCATATCAGGCTGGCTGATGGCCGGGAGGTAAAAGGAGATCATTTCATTTCCAATTTGCATCCGGCGCAAACGGTAGCTATGACAGAGAGCGACTTATTGCACAGTGCTTTCCGCCGGCGTATGCAGGGGCTGGAAAACACGGTAGCGCCTTTTGTATTGAACATCGTGTTAAAACCAGGGCGTTTTCCTTATCTGGATTACAACTATTACTATCATGATACACCGGATGCCTGGGCAGGCACCAGCTATCATACAGATAACTGGCCACTTACTTATGCCTTGTTCGCTTCTGCCGGGTCCAGGCAGGATAAATATGCAGACAGTGTATCCATCATGACGTACATGCGCTATGAGGAGGTAGCTCCCTGGAAGGATACCTTTAATACAGTGTTATCGGAGAATAACAGAGGCGCCGATTATGATGCTTTCAAGATGGCGCGGGCAGAGCGGCTGCTGGATGTGGTGGAAAAGAAGCACCCTGGATTCCGTGATTGTATCCAAACTTACTATGTCGCCACCCCGTTATCTTTCCGTGATTATCTGGGCATAGCAGATGGCAGCATGTATGGGGTGCAGAAGGATTACCGTGATCCGATCCGTACGATGGTGGCCACCCGGACAAAACTGTCAAATTTGTATCTTACCGGTCAGAATCTGAACCTGCATGGTATACTGGGCGTTACTATCAGCGCTGTGCTAACCTGTTCAGAATTATTGGGGATGGAATACCTGGTAGACCAGATTAATAAGAAATAAGGCATATCAGTAACATTTGATTTTTAACTTTTAATATTTTCTTTTGAAAAAACAGCGTAGCGGTTGGCGGAAATTGGGGCGTATCCTGTTGTTTATCGCAGGAGGGTTTATTGTTTTATTGATTGCATTGGCGGTTTACCTGGTGTCTGTATCGCATATTGATCCCCCCAAGGTGGCGGATAAACATGCTTTACAACTGGAGCGGCATCAGCTGGATACGCTTTGTTATACTATTGGAGACAACTGGTTCCGTAAGAGCAATAGTGGATTATATGAACTGTATGTAGCAGGGGATGCCTTTGAAAGAGGCGTGATTAATGGTAAGCTGACAGCGGAACTGGTGAAAAGACAAGAAGATCATTTTGTAGCACAGATCAAACAGATGATTCCTTCCACATCCTATCTGCACTTCCTGAAGTATTTCATTGGCTGGTTTAACCGCCATCTGAGTGAAAATGTGATTGACGAATATAAGCAGGAAATTTATGGGGTGTCTTTTTCCGCATCAGACCAATATGATTATATAGGGACTAACTATGAGCGTATCATGAATTACCATGCAGCGCATGATATAGGGCATGCTTTGCAAAGCATGGCATTGGTGGGCTGTACTTCTTTCGCTACCTGGGATGATCATTCAGCTGATAGTAATCTGATTATAGGGCGGAATTTTGATTTTTATGTGGGCGATAAATTTGCGGAAGAAAAGATCGTTGCATTTTATCAGCCCAAAGCCGGGCACCGTTTTATGATGGTTACCTGGGCCGGATTTACAGGGGTAGTATCAGGCATGAATGAGCATGGATTAACGGTAACCATTAATGCCGCA
The DNA here is from genome assembly GCF_040567655.1 of Chitinophaga sp. H8. Lineage (NCBI taxonomy): Bacteria > Pseudomonadati > Bacteroidota > Chitinophagia > Chitinophagales > Chitinophagaceae > Chitinophaga > Chitinophaga defluvii. Next base: position 2,988,476 of record NZ_JBEXAC010000002.1, read on the forward strand.
AAAACAAGTGTGCCGGATGGATCAGCTACACCGGTATCACTGGTAGCCAGGGAAATACTGCAATATGCGCGTAATATCCGGGAAGCATGGGCCATTGCGGAAAAACGGAAGATGTTTGTATCTGAATCCTTCCTGATCGGATCTGCCGAAGATAATCGCGCTGTAGTGATTGAAAAAACACCGGAAGGAATGGACCTGTATGACCCAAAACAACATTTTATCACTTGTACCAATCACTTCCAGGGAGATACGCTGGGAAAACTGGCGTCTAATCAGGAACAGATAAAGGAAAGTGCATCAGCTTACCGGTATGAGCGATTAACGGAGCTACTGCAACAGAAAGGACCTAATACCGTACAGAAAACAGTAGATATTTTACGTGACCGTTATGGTGTGCACAATAAGGATATCGGTATGGGCAACGAGAAAGCGATCAACCAGTTTATCGCCCATCACGCCATTGTATTTGAACCCGGAAAAAGAATGGTGTGGGTATCTACTGCTCCCTGGCAGCTGGGACAGTTTGTTGCCTATGACCTGAATAAAATATTTGGGATGCATGGATTGTCGGCAAATCATGAAGTATATGACAGTGCGCAAAACATTGCAGCAGACCCATTTTTACAGACGAAAGACTACCAGTCATTTGTTACGTACCGGGAGCTGAAGGAACAGATCAGGCAGGGAAAACAGGTGGATATCGCCGCGTTGATTGCCTCTAATCCTGAATTTTATCATACCTATGTACTGGCAGGGGATTATGAATTTAAACGGGGAAATTTAGCGAAAGCGAAAGTATATTATGAAACCGCATTAACAAAGGTAATTGCTACGAAAGGAGAAGAAGATCATATCAGAAAACAACTGGAAAAGTTATGATTACAGGTATTGGTACGGATATCGTAGAAGTAGACCGTGTAGCGGAAAAGATCATGAAAGGAAATGGCTTCCGGGAGATGATCTTTACCCCGCATGAAATAGCCTATTGTGAAAAGCAGGGAGGCAAGTATGAGAGCTATGCAGCACGTTTTGCCGCCAAGGAAGCTCTGCTGAAGGCATTAGGTACCGGATGGGGTAATGGAAATATCAATTTTGATGAGATTGAAACCAGGAATAACAGTGTTGGGAAACCTGAATTGTATCTGGTCGGGAATGCAGCGGCCCAGTATGAACTGCTAAAAATAAAAAAGATATTTGTTTCTTTATCCCATGTAAAAACAACCGCTATTGCTATGGTAATAGTGGAAAGCTGATACCAGGCGTGTGAAGATTATATAAAGCGTAAACATTATGTACATACCAGATATTGAATTACGATCAAAAGATACCATCAGACAATACCAGCAAAAGGAAGTGCTGCATCTGCTGGGGTACCTGCGTCAGTTTTCACCTTTTTACAAGGCATGGTTTGCACAGCATAATGTACGCTTGGAAGAGATTACTTCATTAGAAGAGCTGAGCAGGATTCCTCCCGTAACAAAAGAAGACCTGCAGGAGCATAACTGGGATTTTTTATGTGTGGATAAAAGCAAAATTGCGGAATATACTACCACTTCCGGTACATTGGGAAAACCCGTGATTATTGCGTTGACGGAAAAGGATTTGCAGCGCCTCACGTACAATGAATATATTTCTTTTTGTTGTGCAGATGGCACTGCACACGATGTGTACCAGCTGATGCTTACCCTCGACCGGCAGTTTATGGCAGGAATGGCCTACTATTCCGGGATACGTAAATTGGGCGCAGGTGTACTGAGGGTAGGACCGGGTGTGCCATCCCTGCAGTGGGAGAACATCCGCCGTATACAGCCTTCCGTTATAGTAGCGGTACCTTCCTTTATTGTAAAGCTTATTGCCTTTGCAAAAGAACATCATATAGATATTAATGCTTCTTCTGTTAAAAAGGCCGTTTGTATAGGAGAAAACATCCGTAATGTAGATTTTTCCCTGAATGTACTGGGTAAGCGGATTACGGAACAATGGAATATACAGTTGTATTCTACTTATGCTTCTACAGAGATGCAAACCGCCTTTACAGAATGTAAAGCCGGACAGGGGGGGCATCAGCATCCTGAGTTGTTGTATGTAGAGTTGCTGGATGATAATAATCAGCCGGTAGCGCCAGGAGAAGAGGGAGAGGTAACCATTACTACCCTGGGGGTAGAAGGGATGCCGCTGTTAAGATATAAAACCGGTGATATTTGCCGGCATTATACCGAAAGCTGTGTATGCGGACGCAATACGTTGCGGTTGTCGCCGGTGATAGGGCGCAAAAAACAAATGATCAAGTATAAAGGCACTACTTTGTACCCACCGGCGCTTTTTGATTTACTGAATGAGATGGAAGAGGTAAAGGAATTTGTGGTGGAGGTGTTTTCCAATGAAATAGGAACAGATGAAATACTATTGCACTTGTGGCCATTGGAAGAGTCGGAAGAAATGGATCGTAAGATAAAATCTTACCTGCAGGCTAAATTGCGCGTTATACCACAGGTCCGTTATTGCGGCCAGACTGAAATTATAAAGATGCAAATGCCGGAAGGTAGCCGGAAACCTGTGAAATTTGTGGATAACCGGGGTAAAATATAAACCCCGGAATATATATCTTTAAAGGAGCCATTAAATTTATTTCATGGGAACCCTTAGATATCATGCCACGTTATCGATGAAATTGTTTGTTTGTCTGTGCTGTTGTTTGTTAAGTAGTATCAAAATTTATCCACAAGGTACTCCTCCACTGGATGTATTGAAACATGTTGTGACAGCTGCGGATAGTTTCCGGCAGTACCTGCCCGTAGAAAAAGCATATCTCCATTTCGACAAAACAGCCTATGCTACAGGAGACACAATGTGGTTTAAGGCATATTTATTCAATGCTGCTGATTTTACCTATACTTTAAAGAGTGGGCTCTTATACCTGGAGCTGAGCAGGGATAGCAATTATTTGGTGAAGCGTATATGTCTGCCGATGGTAGGCGGCCTTACGTGGGGAGATATCATACTGGATGAAGACCGTTTTCCGGCAGGAAGTTATACCCTGAGAGCCTATACTAACTGGATGCGCAATTTTGGAGAGGAGTATATTTTTTCCCGGCAATTTGTAATTGCTGGGGGCAACCAGGACCGGCGGGTGCATACACAGTTAAAACTATTGAAAGATCATGCCAATGAAATAGCCCGTTTGCAATTACAATGGCAGGATGGTGGAAACAAGCCTGTAAGTGGAGCCGACCTGGATATAAAAGTATTACAGGGCAAAAAAGTGGTGTATAAGAACCAGGCATCCACTGCTACGGATGGGAAAGTAGATATAGCCTTTGAAACGCCTGGGAAAAAAGGGGGACCGTTGGTATTGGAAGCGCGGGAAGGAAAGCAGGGAGAAACATTACGAATACCCCTTCTGCTGAACCGGCCGCAAAACACTGATTTGCAATTTATGCCGGAAGGAGGCAGCTGGATTAATGGTCAGCCGGCAAGAATAGGATTTAAAGCAATTGGAGAAGATGGAAAGGGCGTACCTGTGCATGGGAAAATTGTTAATAGTCATCAGGAAGAAGTTGCCACTTTTACGGCAAAGCATCTTGGAATGGGTACATTTAATATGGTACCGGAAGCAGGAGAAACTTATACGGCGCAGTTATTATTGCCGGACAGCAGTAAGCTTACCTATTCACTACCGGCGGTCCATCAGTCAGGTACACAAATGCAGGTAATGAATATCCCCGGAAAAGATTCTGTATTGGTATTGCTTGCATCCAGTGAAGATATTGTAGAGAAAGGCAGTGGACAGTCCTACTTATTAATTGCACAATCAGCAGATGGGATACAGTATGCGGCAGTAGTGCACTTTGGCAATGGCAGCATGCAGATAAAAGTGGCAAAGGAGCTGTTTCCCACAGGGGTAGCCCGTTTTACACTGCTGAATATGAACAGGCAGCCGGTAAATGAAAGAATCATCTTTATAGACCGCCATCAGCATTTGCAAATAAAAATGACAATGGATAAAACGGTTTATCATCCCAGAGATAGTATTGATATGCAAATCAGTGTTACCAATGCAGTTGGCAAGCCGGTACAGGGTAGCTTTTCCCTGGCAGTTACAGATGATGCACAGGTAAACCAGCAATTACCGGGCAATGGAAATATGATCTCTTACCTGCAGCTGTGCGCTGATCTGAAAGGGTATATTGAAGATCCTGATTATTATTTTTTTTCCGGCGATGCACATGCCGGAGAAGCTTTGGATTGTTTGCTGCTAACACAAGGATGGGTAGGATACAACTGGGAGCAGGTATTTACACCGCCATCGCTTCTTTATCCTGCAGAGCCTGGACTTATGGTGAGGGGCACCGTATTGAATGCGTTCAACAAACCGGTAAAACGTACCGGGGTGATGTTGTTTTCTACTAGCCCGCTGCTGCTGAAGGATACGCTTACTGATGATCAGGGACGTTTTGTATTTACTGATTTTCCTCCGTTGGATACGGTAGGGTTTGTAGTACAGGCCAGGAATAGAAGGGGCAAAAGTTTTAATGTAGGTGTAGAGGTAGATGAATTTAAACCACCTGTATTTTCTGCACTGGCAGTACCCCCGGTATTACCCTGGAATGTGAACAGTGATCCTACGTTGCTGGAGTATGTGAAAAATAATAGTGTTTTCCGGCAGGAAGTAGAGAAAATACGGTTAGGAGGACACGCGTTAAAGGAAGTGGTGGTAAATGCCAAAAAAGGGGTAGCAGGGTCTAAAAGCCTTAATGATCCCGGAGAAGCGGATCTGGTGCTGGATGAGGCAGTCATGAAAGAGGCCGGAAAAATGACATTGGAAGAGGTATTGTTGCAGCGGGTGAAAGGATTTCATTGGGGGTTTGTGAATAAAAAAGGGCTGGGATATCTGTTGCAGAACGCAGAGGTGAAATTTGTAATAGACGGGATGGACGTAGATTTTTTCTATAGTGAAACACCAGGTTTTTCAAATATTAATGACCACGGAAATTACTTAAAGAGCCAGCTGGAGTATTTTACGGCTGAAGATATAAAAGGAATTGAGGTGATGTCCAGTGCCGGCTTTTCAGCAAATTACAAAAGCCGCTATATGAGCGTGGAGGAACGTATGGCCCTGGCACAAAAGGGACAGGAGGTAACTTACATTGAAATTACCACACGTGGAGGACATGGTCCCTTACAGAAGAAAACCCCAGGCACCTATGTATACAAGCCTATTCCTTTTGTATGGCCCAGAACATTTTACCGTCCGCGTTACATAGCTACGGACGTAAATCAGCCCATGAAAGATTTACGGGCTACTATTCACTGGATTCCGGATGTGGTGACAGACGAAAACGGGAAAGCCAGTGTATCATTTTACGCAGCAGATCAAACGGGTACTTATACTGCTATCATAACAGGAAGCGATATGCTGGGAGGAATCGGTTATCAGCGGCAGCAGGTTGCAATCCGGAAAGAGTAGGGCATTCATCTTAGAACTTAAAGGAGGCTGTTGATTCAGGATTATCCAGCTTTGTACTTTTGCGCGTGTCATTTACTACTACGTGAATCATATTGATTTGATTGCTATGTGCTTCGTAGAGGATATCGTTTTTAATAGCTATTTTTTGCACGTTGGGTACATGGGGAGCTTCCAGAAAGCACCAGGCAGCATCCTCTTCTATTTTATAGCCCAGATAGGACAACGGGGTCACTTTATCATTGATAGTAATCACCAGATGTTTGCTTAAATAATCTTTGATAAGGGCATCTACCTGTTTGCGATCAGCAGGACGGATAATATCAAAAGTAGTATTGTACTGTGCTTTTAAGGCTTTTTCAAAATCATCTGCGAAAATCCTGCAACTCACTTCCAGCTCTTTTTTGGGGGCATTATGTCTTATTTCTGTTACACTCACATAGAAAGGATGCATCAGTGTGATCCATGCAGTCAACCACCATTTACAAAATAATAAGCCCATTGGAGTAAAATATTTTATTAATTTGATCAGTATTTATATAATTACCGAAAATAGAAAAAATATAGGCAATGCAGGATTTCCCCTTGTACTTTCAGCTAGGGTGGCAGCATATAGCAGACTTAAGCGCATATGATCACATTTTGTTCATCACGGTATTGTGTGCGGTTTATTTACTGAATGATTGGAAAAAAGTACTGATACTGGTAACTGCATTTACAGTGGGGCATTCTATTACATTGGCATTAAGTGTTTTACATATTATACAGATACCTACGCCACTGATAGAATTTCTGATACCTGTAACTATATGTATTACGGCCCTGGCTAATATCAGCCGGAGGGACAATCAACCGGAAAAATTAAGGCTCAATTATTTCTTCGCACTTTTTTTTGGCCTGGTGCATGGTTTAGGATTTTCGAACTATCTGAAGAGTTTGCTGGGTAGCCAGACAAGTATCTGGCAACCACTCATGGCTTTTAATATAGGGCTTGAATTTGGACAGATTCTTATTGTTGCAGTAGTATTGTTATTAGGAGGCATCATTGTAAATCTTACCGGCGTAAAACGAAGGGACTGGAACATGTTTATTTCTTCTGCCATTTTCGGCATTGCAATTATGATGGCCATAGGCCGTTTTGAAGACCTGGTAAAAGCATAGCGCGATACCAGTATATATTTTGATCTGACTGTTTATGAGAAAAAAAATAATGCTGCTGGCAGCGGTGTTTTGTTACGTTACGGGCATTAGTGCACAGCATAATGGCTCCAATCATGGTAATCGCTTTGAGCAGCTGGGTACTATGCTGCAAAGCCCTAATATGTACCGCTCTGCCTCAGGTGCACCAGGACCGCGTTACTGGCAGCAAAGGGCTGATTATGATATTACAGCTGAGCTGGATGATACCAGGCAAAAGCTAACGGGAGCTGAAACCATTACCTACTATAACAATTCCCCGGATCCACTTACTTATTTATGGTTACAGCTGGACGAGAACGAGCATGATGCTAATAGCGACAATCAGCAGTTTAACGGCAGCAGGATGTCGGATAAAATGACCATGAAGGATTTGAATGGCATACTGGGTTACGGTAAAGAGCTGGGTGTGAAAATCGTAAAAGTGGCGGATGGAAATGGAAATGCCTTGCCGTATACCATTAACCAAACCATGTTGCGGGTGGATTTACCTAAAGCATTGATGCCAGGTGAGAAATACCGTTTAAAAGTGGAGTGGTGGTACAATATCCCCAACCGTATGACCATAGGAGGCAGAGGTGGTTACGAGCATTTTCCGGAAGATGATAATTACCTGTATACCATTACGCAATGGTATCCCCGTTTGGCAGTGTACTCAGATTTTCAGGGGTGGCAAAATAAACAGTTTAATGGAGCCGGAGAGTTTGCCCTGACGTTTGGCAACTTCCGGGTACGCATGACGGTACCAGCCGATCATGTGGTAGGAGGCACCGGAGAATGTCAGAATTACAGGGAAATGCTGAGCGCTGTACAATACCAACGCTGGCAGCAGGCACAAAGCAGCAGGGAGCCGGTAGAAGTAGTTACACTGGCAGAAGCACAAAAGGCCATGCAGCAAAAATCAACAGCAAAGAAAACATGGGTATTTGAAGCACAGCAGGTACGTGATTTTGCCTGGGTGTCTTCCCGCCGTTTGGTGTGGGATGCTATGGCCACGCAGGTAGAAGGTAACAAGGTAATGGCCATGTCATATTATGGGCCGGAAGCCTATCCGCTTTATCGCAGGTATTCTACAAAAGTGGTAGCGCATACTTTAAAAACCTATTCAAAGCATACTATTCCTTATCCGTACCCTGTGGCGATCTCGGTGGAGGCAGCAAATGGTATGGAATACCCGATGATCTGCTTTAACTATGGCAGGGCAGAAAAGGATGGTACTTATTCGGAGGCAACTAAAAACGGGATGATTGGCGTGATTATCCATGAAGTAGGGCATAACTTCTTTCCTATGATTGTGAACTCAGATGAGCGGCAGTGGACATGGATGGATGAAGGGCTGAATACATTCTGCCAGTTTATGACGGAACAGGAATGGGATAATAATTTCCCTTCCGGCCGGGGGCCAGCACATAAAATTGTGGATTATATGAAGATGCCGAAGGAGCAGCTGGAGCCTATCATGACCAATTCTGAGAACATCGTACAGTTTGGACCTAATGCTTATGCTAAACCGGCCACTGCGCTGAATATTTTAAGAGAAACAGTGATGGGCAGGGAATTGTTTGACTTTGCTTTCCGGGAGTATGCACGGCGCTGGGCATTTAAGCATCCTACACCCGCAGATTTTTTCCGTACTATGGAAGATGCTTCTGCAGTGGATCTGGACTGGTTTTGGCGGGGATGGTTTTTTGGAATTGAACCGGTGGATATATCGATAGATAGTGTGAAATGGTACCGGATGGATACGCAGGATCCCGCTATCGAAAATGCAGCTGCCAAAGCGGCTTATGATCGTAATGCTGATCATCTGGCCAGGCAGCGTAATAAAACAGCAGGTGTAAAGTTTGCGGTAGATCAGGATACGAGCCTGCAGGATTTTTACAGTAAATGGGATCGGTTTGAGGTAAAGCCGGCTGCTAAAATAGCGTACAACCAGTTTTACGCTTCTCTGTCTCCGGAAGAAAAGCGGATGTACGATAGTAAAAAGAACTTTTATGAAGTAACATTTTCTAATAAGGGCGGCCTGGTAATGCCCTTGATTATTGAATGGACTTTTACGGATGGAACAAAAGCAACAGACCGGATTTCAGCTTATATCTGGCGTAAAAATGAGTATCAGGTTACCAAGGTGTTTGCAAAAGATAAAACGGTAGCCGCGATAAAGCTGGATCCACAGCGTGAAACGGCAGATATTGATGAAGATAATAACAGCTGGCCCAGAACAGCTACTCCTTCAAGATTTGAGTTGTTTAGAACCAAGGTGGTGCCAAGGGGAGCATCTACAGGAGATAATCCTATGCAGCGCGCTGCAAGGGAGTAAACAGCGGTATGCTAAAAACAGGCATGGGCCGGTACTGTTTCAGTACCGGCCCATGCGGTTTATACAGGATGCCTGGTATCCTGCTATTTTTTTTCTTTTTTATTTTGTGTGTTGTTTTCTTTAGCGGGTTGGGGCTTTGGCATTCTGCCGGCTTCTTTCAGTGCCCGGTGAATAAGCCATTCCATTTGACCATTCACACTACGAAACTCATCCGCAGCCCATTTTTCAATGGCTTCATGAGTTTGCGCGTCTATCCTTAATACGAATGTTTTCTTTTCTGCCATGATGCCTCCGTTCAGTTTTTTCTGGTGAGGAAGTTTTCACCTTCTTAATTGTGTAACGTTCCTGTATTTACCACCGGACTAACTTTAGACTCTCCGCAAAGCACTACCAGCAGATTAGATACCATTGCCGCTTTGCGCTCTTCATCGAGTGCAACGATGCCTTTTTCAGATAGTTTTGACAGGGCCATTTCCACCATACCTACGGCACCTTCTACAATTTTACTACGGGCAGCCACAATTGCTGTAGCCTGCTGGCGTTGCAGCATAGCGCCTGCAATTTCTGATGCATAAGCCAGGTGGCTGATACGGGCTTCCAGTACATTAATACCTGCAGGAGCCAGGCGCGCATTCAGCTCCAGTTCCAGCATCTCATTTACTTTTTCGCCGCCATCACGGAGGGTAATTTCTGCCTTTTCATCTTCCATCATATCGTAGGCATAACTGGTAGCCAGGTGGCGTACTGCTGCCTCACTCTGAACACCCACATACTGTTGGAAATCGGCCACTTCAAAAGCTGCCTTGTAAGTATCCTGTACCTTCCACACAATCACAGCGGCTATTTCAATAGGATTGCCAAGTTTGTCATTTACTTTGAGCATTTGCCCATTGAGGTTTTGTGCCCGTAAGCTCAGATTATAGGTTTTGAAAAGCGGGTTTACCCAAAGCAGCCCATTTTCCTTTACTGAACCTACATATTTACCAAAGAAGGTCAATACCCTGGAATGATTGGGGTTGATGATCATGATGCCTTTGGACATGAATATAAAGAAGATGAAGATGGCTATTGCTGCCCACACATATCCCTGATTGGTTGTTTGGGCAAACAAGACCATAAAATAAATAGCTGCCAGCAATGATACAATTGCCAGTACAAAGGCGAGATAGCCCGAAACGGGTCTGGTAACTTTTTCCATAAGGGTTATTTTTATGATATCAATATGATATCAAATGTAATCATTTTAATCAGAAATGAAAAAAAATGTTCATCTCCCTTTTTCAAGCGGTTTGCAAGCTTCGGTTTAACATATTAATTTGGACGAAAATAGAAATCACAATGAGGAAGTATTTTATCTGGGTATTTGTACTGTTTTGTTTGGCAGGAGAGTTAAAAGCAGGGATAGTAGATACTGTTGCTATTAAGAGTCAGGCTATGGGCCGTAATTTTAAATGTGTGGTGATCACACCAGATACTTATAAAAAAGGGAAGCAGCAGTTTCCCGTAGTGTATCTGCTGCATGGATACAGCGGAAATCATAGCGACTGGATAAAGAAAGTACCTTCAATACAAAAGCTCGCTGATACTTACCAATGTATATTGGTATGCCCTGATGGCGGGTTCAGCAGTTGGTATTTTGACAGCCCAATAGATAATAGTATGCGGTATGAAACATTGGTAGCCAAAGAAATACCGGCTTATATTGATGCACACTACCGTACCCGTGCAGAAAGCCGTTACCGGGCCATTACAGGATTAAGCATGGGCGGGCATGGTGCTTTGTACCTGGCGGTACGGCATCCGGAAACATTTGGTGCTGCGGGAAGCATGAGCGGGGGAGTGGATATCCGTCCTTTTCCCAAAAACTGGGATATCGCCAAAAGACTTGGTACCCTGGAAGAGCAGCCGGAGAACTGGAACAACAATACTGTGATGAATGTGGTAGAGCAGTTAAAACCAGGTAAACTGGCATTGATAATAGATTGCGGAATAGAAGATTTTTTCTATGCAGTGAACCATAACCTGCATGATAAGCTGATGGAACGCGGAATTGCACATGACTATAGCGAAAGGCCAGGTAGCCATACCTGGGAATATTGGGCGAATTCAATACAATATCATATGTTGTTTTTCAGCCGTTTCTTTAATGGCATTAAATAAGTAATAACAGGAAGGCCGTTTGTAGGAATACAAACGGCCTGTCATGTAATGTATGTATGTGACTTGTGTGAAATGAAACTTTAAAAGAGGTTCAGTATTTTGGTTGAAAAAAATTACGGTTTCTTATCCCACCATAAGCGGGTTCCCCCATTATCTGCCCCACCCCCTAATAACTGCACTGCTTTTTCCACTTCTGCTTTATTGGAAGTATACTCTGTACTTGGAAATGGTAATCTCCTGATTTGAATATCTGTATTGATCGTGTTGTTGCTATAGTTTTCTACCGGAGGGAATATTTTAGGATAAGTAGTACGGCGGAATTCTGACCAGGCCTCCTGACCCTCCGGGAACATTGCAATCCATTTTTGTGTAATGATCCGTTCCAGTTTTTCTTCGTCCGAAGCCGCATTATCCCATTTAACCGTAATGGTAGAGGGTACTGGTGCATTGTTGGCTGCATTTTGCGGATCTACATATGCAGCAGGTGTGCTGACAGCATCATTCAGATAAGCGCTGGCGCCAGCAGCAGTTCCCCACTGTTCCATAGAGGTTTGTACCCCTTTTTCGTATAGCTCCTGTGGGGAGGCTTTTTCTGTCCAGCCTTTCAGTGCAGCTTCTGCACGGAGGAAATATACTTCCGCACTTGTCATTAACTGGATAGGCGTGTTGGGAGTAAATGTTTTATTATCCTTGAAGTTAGGAGTGGAGTATCCGCTGTAAGCTGGCTTGGCCAGCATTTTACAACCTCCGCGAATGCCCAGGTACAGGTATTTGCCTTTGGCCTTTGCATAGGAAGTTGAGTCCATGTATTTGCCAATACGGGGATCTTTAAAACCTGCCATGTAAGACTGTAAGGAAGCATTGATGCTCATGTCAGACCAATTGTCGATCATGGTGCGGAGCGGATGTCTTAAACCATAGCCGGATACCAGCATATTGTCTGTATTGGCGGTAAGCACGCCTCCGTTAATTGGGTCCAGTGACTTTTCCACTTCTGCTTTTGCTTTGGTGGCATTTGCATACGAGATACGGATAGCCAATCTTAAACGCAGGGAGTTGGCAAATTTGATCCATTGCTTATAATCACCCTTGTACACCATATCAAATTTGGCATACGGTGTTTTACCGGGATTAGCAGTTGTAAATGCTTTCAGATTAGTAAGGGCGGTATCGAGATCCTTGAACATAGCATTATACACTTCTTCCTGACTATCATAAGCAGCTGCAGTGCTGCTGGCTCCATATTTACTGTATGGAATGGGACCATAAACATCCGTAACCCGATGCATTGCTTCTACTTTAAGGATTAAGGCAATCCCCCAGAAATCAGGTGCATCTTTGCGGGCTCCCAGACGTGCCAGTTCTGTAACCGGCGCCATCACGTTGTTGTAAGGAACCGTAAAAGCTGTACCGTTCCAGCCCTCCCGCAGACCATAATTAAAATTGGTGATACCAGTGGAGAACGGATTTGGAGACATCATATAACCGGAAAAAACATCTGCACCCAGGTTCTGCTGCAATTGAAATTCCCAGTCGGTATTGTTGTAGTTATAGTAAATAGAAGATTGGATCTGCGGGAACATCAATCCCAGGTAATTACGGTCGGGTTTTAACTGATCAGGAGACAGGCCGGTAGGATCTGTATTATACTTTTCGAAATTCTTAGTACAGGCCGTTCCAAATAATGCAACAGCCAGCAGTACAACAGACAGCAGCCGGTGATGTGCGGAGTAAATTTTATGATTCGTTTTCATCATTGCTTATTTAATGCGTTAGTACTTAGAAGGAAACATTTACGTTTAAGCCAAAGCTGCGGGTAGCCGGCAGAGAAAATACATCTACACCAGACAGGCCATTACCGGTAGACATGGTCAGTTCCGGATCAAATGGTGCTTTTTTGTAGATATAGGCCAGATTTCTGCCTACTAAAGACAGCTTCAATGCTTTTACGTAAGTACCTTTCAGTGGTAAAGAGTAGCCCAGGGCAACTTCACGCAACCTCACATTGGAGGCGCTGTAAATGTATTCTCCGGATACACCGGCTCTACCTCCTACGGAAGTGTACCATGTTTCTGCATCTACCTTATTAACAGCTTTTCCCTGGTCATCTACGGCATTTACGTTAACACCACCTGCATCACGGGCATCACCGGTTTCTTTGGAAACACCATAGAGGTCAAGCATAGATTGTGTCATGGATAATACCTGCCCACCAAACTTGCCATCAATCAGGAAGCTGAGAGAGAAGTTTTTGTAGCCGATATTATTATTCCAGCCGGCCTGCCATTTAGGATTTGGATTTCCAATGAGCGTGAACGCATCTTCTGACAATGGTTTACCTTTGTCGCTTAGTTTAACGCGTCCCTGCTCATCGCGCAGTAATTTTTTTCCGTAAATGTCACCATAAGATCCACCTACTACTATCATAGATTGGTAGCTGTTATTGGCAGCCTCTGTCAGGATAAACTGATCTATGCCAGGTGCCAGCTCTTTAACGGTGTTTTTATTGGTGGAGAAATTGGCTGCTGAATTCCAGGTAAGCTGGCTGTTTTTTAAGATGTCGTAACCCAGCATAATTTCAACCCCTTTGTTTTCCAGGTTACCGCCATTGATAAAGCGGGTGCTGAAGCCAGTTCCTGGTGGAACGGTTATTTCAAAGTATTGGTTGATGGTATTTGTTTTGTAGTAGGTGAAATCAAAATTCAACCTGTTGCTAACAAAGCGCCAGGATGTTCCTAATTCCAATGAACGGGTTTTTTCCGGTTTCATTTCACCAAAAGGTTTGCGGGTATTGAAATTTACGGTGCCGGGATTGGAGCCCAGATGGCTTTGGATATTGGTGATGTAAACGGGCACTGTATTTCCCACTACTGCATATGAACCTCTCAGTTTTGCATAGTTCACTATTTCCGGCATGGTAAACATCTGGTTCAACATAAAGGTTAACCCCGCTGATGGATAGAAATAAGAGTAGTTATTGGTGTAACTGAGATTAGATGACCAGTCATTTCTGCCGGTGAGGTCAAGGAATACCCAGTCGTTAAAAGATAAGTTTACGTTAGCGAAAACGGCTTGCAGTTGTGAGCGGTTTTCCGGAAGCGTAGCTGCCAGGTAAGTGGGCATGATCATGTTCTGGATCGTAAATACATTAGGGATGTACAATCCGTTATTATAGGTATCAAAGGTTTCTCCTTTGGTTCTGGTATCGGTAATACTTGTACCAAGGATCGCGTTTATTTTAAACTTCTCGGCCGGAATGGTGAAGTTGGCAATGAAATCGCCATAGCTCTGGGTAGTAGTTTGATTGCTGTATATGAAACGACCATCTTTGGAAGATAAAACAGGATGTGTACCTGCATAAATGTCTGATTCATACACATCATTGGTACGATCGATACTTCCTCTTGCCTGTAAATAAATCGTTTTGGTCAGATCGTATTTAGCGCTCACATTGATCATGGTTCTGTAGCGGTCAGCCACACTGCCGTTCCGATTGGGGATCCAGTAAGGATTTTGCTGAACATCTTCATCAAAAGGCCAGTTTTGTTTCATTAACTGCCTTTCAGGATCCATGATCTCATAATTGTTCTTATAAGGAGAGATGTCCAACCCTCTTGGAAACAGATACAACCCGGTGAGTGGATTAAAATAAAGGCCTGATACAGGGCCATTATTTACCTTTTGAACAATGTAGTTCACATTACCATCCACAGTCAGTTTATCATTCAGGAAATGCCCTGTTTCGCGGAAATTAAGATTATGACGGGTTAGCTTATTACCTGGCACTATACCATTGGAAAGCGTGTTGGCATAGGAGAAGTAAGTTTGCATGATATTGGACCCGGCAGAAAAATTGATGGCATTGGTAAGCGTAGTTCCGGTACGGAAAAAATCAGATAAGTTATCCTGGGCATTATTAATTTTTGCTCCCCAGCTTTGAGTAGCCTTGGGATCTGTTTGTCCATAGCTGTTTTGAAACTTTGGCTTATAGGCTGCCTGATCAATAGTTAAGTTAGAGGAGAAATTTACTCTTGTTTGTCCGGCACCACCTTTTTTAGTGGTGATGAGGATTACCCCATTTGCTGCCTGGCTGCCATATAATGCAGCAGAAGAAGCACCCTTTAGTACGCTGATGCTTTCTATATCATCCGGGTTAAGGTTACTGATCCCATCTCCACCATCACGGCCAGGGGAATAATTGATTGTACCATTACCACCCCAGGTACTGTTAGGTTGCTGGGTAGAGAAGTTGGTCATTGGTACCCCATCAATTACATAAAGGGGTTGGTTGCTGCCATTTGCAGATTTATTACCACGCAGCAATACCTTAACAGATCCGCCAACACCGGAGCTACTGCGGGCAATGGTTACCCCTACTGTTTTACCGGATAAGGCATTCATTAAGTTGGCATCCTTAGCTTTGGTCAGTTCTACCCCGGATAACTGCTGGGTAGCATAGGTAGTTGATTTCTCAGATCTCTTAACACCGAGGGCGGTTACTACCAGTTCACTGAGCCCTCTTACGCTTTCATCCAGTGCTATGTTAAACTCGCTGCCGGCATTTACAGTCAGCTCTTTTCCGGTCATGCCAATAGAGCTGAATACGAGGATATCCCCGGCGTTTGCATGTAGTTTATAGTGTCCGTTTGCATCTGTTTTAGTGCCTTTGGAAGTACCTTTTACCTGTACCGTAACACCTGGAAGGGGAGTCCCTTTGTTATCGCGTACAGTACCGGTTACCTCTTTTTCCTGTTGGATACTTAATAAAGAAGAGGTGTGCAGTGCATTTAAAGCGGCATAACCGGAATGCAGGTACTTGCCAGCTCCGGATGCTGTAATGTAAGCACTGGATGCCAATACTGAAGTTAGCGTAAGGCCGGTAGCAACGCACACTTTCATTAGGCGTAAGTTTGTTTTCATATGTGCCTTTTTTGGTTTGATAAATAGATTTTAACCTTAACTGATCACTTAAATGCTGATTGATAGTTTGTAGTTGTATATAGCAGTAGTATTTTTTTAAGGACCGTGAATGACAATAGGAATCCCTTGTGCCGTACAACGGCACCGAAAGTCACAAACTTTTAAAAAATGTGTTAATTGAAGTATCTACAGGTGTAGCTGCATAGCTGACAACATTTCGTTTATTTATTTACGTTATCTGTTTTCACCTTTTGGATAGCATCCGCACACCCGCTATTGATGCGGGATTAGCATTGCTTTTTTTTGTGTATAGTAAGGAGTCGCGTGAAGAGAACAGAAGTACTATCCTGAATTAAATTATTTTTAATTTTTTATGCTGTTAATACAAAGGGTATTTAATACACTATATAAAATTACAGATCCCACCATAGTTTTGTGCCACCATTGTCAAGGCCTTTCAGTGTTTTTAATGCTTTTTCAACACCTATTGGGTTAGTAGTGTATTCAATATAAGGAAGGTTGATGCGGCGAATGAAAGCTTCCGTAGAAATGGTATTACCGCTGTTATTAATTACCACGGGAAATAATTTGGGATACCCTGTACGCCGGAATTCCGTCCAGGCCTCCTGGCCTTCCGGGTACATGGCGATCCATTTTTGTGTAATAA
Organism: Chitinophaga sp. H8; assembly: GCF_040567655.1. Classification (NCBI taxonomy): domain Bacteria; kingdom Pseudomonadati; phylum Bacteroidota; class Chitinophagia; order Chitinophagales; family Chitinophagaceae; genus Chitinophaga; species Chitinophaga defluvii. Next base: position 3,005,204 of record NZ_JBEXAC010000002.1, read on the forward strand.
TACGTTCCAGCTTTTGTTGTATAGATGCGTTGTTGTCCCATTTAATAGTGATAGTACTTAAATGAATGTTGCCGGCGGGGACGTCATTAGCCGGATTTTTTGGATCTTTATAAGGCCTGGGTTTGCTGGTATTGTCATTTACATAGGCATTGAAATAGCTGGACAGACCATATTGCGTAAAAGAAGTTGCAATTCCTTTCTCATAATTGTTTTTCGCATCACCGCTACCAGCCCATCCGTAAAGTGCAGCCTCTGCTTTAAGAAACCAGGCTTCCGCGGCGGTCATAAAAAGGATCTTGTTCTCGAATTTTACCAATTTTGAAAAACCGGTGTAGAGGTCTTTAGCAGGAATGTTAATCCCATTTCTGATACCATTGTAGCTATTGGTGGCAGCGTTGCTGGGTACAAAATAATGCGGGAGGCGGGGATCGTTGTATCCGGTGAGTATTGACTCCATCGGCGCCCCCATCCTGATATCACTCCAGGTATAGCACATAATATTAAGGGGATGTGTAACCGGCTCAATGTTGACATTAAAGTTTTCGTCAGCACTGGTTAATAACCCATAAGGATGTTGCAGTGCTGCTTCACCTTCTGCTTTGGCCTTTGGGAGATCAACACCGGATATCCGTATAGCCAGGCGCAAACGGAGTGTGTTGGCAAACCGGATCCATTTGCGGTAGTCCCCTTTGTATACCATGTCGAATACAGCGAACCGCTGTTTAGCACCACTTTCTACATAAGCGGTCAATGCTTTTATTGCCTCATCAAGATCTTTGAAAAAAGCGTAGTATGCCGCTTGTTGCGAGTCAAAATCAATACTATGATCAGGGTTAATGATCCCATATTTTGTGTAAATAATAGGGCCATAAATGTCACTTACCCGGTGCATAGCTTCTACTTTGATTATTTGTGCCCATGCATAAAAGTCGGGGTACTTCCCTTTTGCTTTATTTTGTGCGAAATCACAGTTGGTCATTATATTTCCATAGTTTACCAACCATGGTTTTACATTCCACGGCATTAGCAGGCCATAGTTTGTATTATTGATATTCCCTTCAAAGGGAGTAGGGGTCATCATATATCCGGAATAAACGTCGGCATTAAGATTTTGCTGTAGTTGTGCTGTTGGAGGATCATTCGCCAGCAGAATACTAAGCATGGCCTGTGCCAGTGGTTCACCCAGCAATTCATAATCTGCTTTTAATTCCTCCTCTGTAAAGTCGTACGGGTTTTTATTAATATTTTCAAATTGTTTGGTACAGCCGGTATATAATATAACTATCCCTGCTAACAAAGCGGAGGGTTTGATAATTATGTTATAAAGCGCTTTAGGCATAACCATAACCGTTTAATATTTTACTTAGAAACTCACTTTAATACTGGCGCCTATACTACGGGTAGCTGGCAATCCAAATACGTCTACTCCCTGCAATGCATTGCTTGTAGACATACTCACTTCGGGATCAAATGGGGCGCTTCTTTTCAGGAAGCAAAGATTTTTTCCGATGATACTGGCCTTTATATGGCTGACCAGTTTATTCCGCAATGGAATATTGTAGCCCAGGCTTAACTCCCGTAATCTTATGTTGGTGGCATCATACATATACATTTCACCAATGCCTGCCCGCCCACCAATAGTGGTATAATATTTCTGGGCATCCATCTTACCTGAAAAAGCCTGTCCATTTTCCTGTACGGCATTGATAGGCACCCCTCCATTATCTCTCGCTGCAGCACTTTCTTCACTTACGCCATATCCGTCTAAAATCGCTTGTGTAACACTCATCACCTGGCCACCAAATCTGCCATCTATTAAAAAATTAAGAGAAATCTTTTTATAGCTAATTGTGTTATTCCACCCTAAAGCAAAATCAGGGTTGGGGTTGCCTACCTTTTTGTAGATGTTTTTGGTAGTCAGCTTATCATTGCTGTCAATAATATACTGCCCCTTTTCGTTAGTCACCAGTTCTTTATTGGTGTAGATATCTCCCCAGGAGCCACCTTCTTTAATAAAGGAGCCGTAGAGGTTCACTCCATAATCTGTCAGCACAAAGCTGTTGTCTGGCCCTGCTCCGGGGATATTGTTATTACTCAGGTTTACTATGGTGTTTTTGTTGTGTGAAAAATTAAGGCCTGAGGTCCAGGTAGTATGTTTGGTGCTAACAGGCATGGTGGTCAACATGCATTCCCAGCCCTGGTTCTGAATATAACCAAGATTGATATAGTAGGTGAGATAGCGTGATCCCGGAGGCGCAGGCACTTCCATATATTGTTTGTAATTATTGTTTTTGTAGTAGGTAATATCCAGGAGTACTCTTCCATTGAGGAAGTGGAGTTCGGCTCCTGTTTCAAAGGACTGGTTTTTTTCCGGCTCCAGGTAAACGCCAGGGTAAGGAGCGCCTTTGTTGAAAGCTACCCTTGTAACACCGGCAATTGTCTGAAGCGTAAAACGGGCAGGGCGGGAAACATAAGGCGCGATATCATTGCCTACCTTAGCAAAAGAGGTACGCAATTTTGCAAATTGTATAAAGGAAGGCAATTTAATCATATCGCTTACCACAGCAGCAATACCGGCAGAATAATAAAAATAGCCGGAGCGCATGGTAGGTGTAAAAGCAAAGGTGCTTGACCAGTCATTTCTACCCGTAATATCCAGAAACAGGTAATCCTTCAATCCAATTTGTACGCTTGCAAAAAGTGCCTGCAATTGTTTGTTTTCTATGTTATGTTGCGCATCCATGGAAGTGCCCAGAATGTTAGATACAGAAAACTTATTGGCGTAGCTTAGCCCCGGGTTTGCATAGGGGTTGGCACCATTAAATGCACGGTCGTGGGCCTTCACATCTGTAATACTGCACCCAAGCGTGGTAGCCATATGCAGTTGCCTGGAAAGTTTCCAGTTGGTATTGGCAAATACATCTGCATAGAATTGTGTATTGAATTCTTTTTCCAGTATATATCTGCCGTTGGAAGGAGAGAGTGTGGCCTGTGTACCTGCATAAGCCATCAGTTCATATTGGTCCAGTGATTTGTCGAAGCTCCCCCTGGCCTGCAGGGATAACCAGTTAAACAACTGGTATTTTAAGGTCAGCGATGCTAACCCCCGGTATCTTTTATCTTTCCGGAGATTGCGGTGCAGTGCCCAATACGGGTTTTGCTGGTCATCCTGTCCTACCCAGTCTTTGTCATTTCTGATATTCCACCAGTTTTGAAGGTTGAGTTCACGGCTTTTATCTGCGTATTCGAATTCGTTTTTATAGCTATCAAAATCTTGGCCCCTTGGGAAGGTGTATAAACCGGATAAAGGACTGTAATATAAGCCGGAAGACAACCGGTTATTACTTTCCTGTGCCAGAAAGAGAATGTTGGCATCTACGTTCAGTTTATCATTTAGTAGTTGCAGGGTCTCTCTGAAATTAAAAGTATGCCGGCTGAATTTATTGGTGGGTAAAATCCCGGTGTTAGTAGTATTGGAATAGGAAAAATAGCTTTGTGCTGCCTCCGTTCCTCCGCTTAATGAGATGGCATTAATCAGGGTAGTACCTGTGCTAAAGAAACCTTTTACGTGATCTGGTACATTAACAGGATCGCCCCAGCTATGAAGGGAGCCGGGTTGGGGTTTCCCCTGACCATCAATAAAGGGTTTTACTGTCTGGCCATAGCGATATTGTAATTTAGGTATCAACATAGGTGTTTCCAGGGTAAGACTGGAGGAAAAATCAATACGCCCCCTGCCGGGTTTCCCTTTTTTAGTAGTAATGACAATAACGCCATTAGCTGCCTGGCTACCATACAATGCAGCTGCAGAAGCCCCTTTCAGAATACTGATACTTTCTATGTCGTCCGGATTAATATTAGAGATACCATCTCCGCCATCCCTGCCTCCGGTACCTATAATCAACCCGGATTGTCCCCATATATCGGTAGGTTGTGAAGGCGTAAAATTAGCCAGGGGCACTCCGTTTATGATATATAGCGGTTGGTTTTCGCGGGTAGATTTATTACCTCTTAAAGTAACCCTTGCGGAACCACCAACACCTGAAGCGCTACGGGTAATGGTAACCCCTGCAGTTTTACCAGCCAGACTATTAATGACATTAACATCTTTTACACCGGTCAGGTCATCATTGTCGGATTGTTGGGTAGCATAGGTAAGCTCGCGCGATTTTTTTTGTATGCCTAATGCTGTTACTACAAATTCGTTGAGTGCGTTCACATTTTCTGAAAGGGTAACGTCTATCTGACTTTGATTTCCAACAGTTATTTCTCTGGTAAAAAAGCCCACATATCTGAACACCAGTATATCTACGGGACTGGCATTAATGGTATAGGTAGCATCACTGTTGGTTTGGGTGCCTTTATTGTTGTGTTTTATCCATACCGTAACACCAGGCAACGGTACGCCATTGTTATCGCGTACCGTACCCTTTACTTCCCTGGTAAGAGAAGCACTGTTGATTAAAGAGACTTTGGATGTTTCACCCTCCGTACTACCACCTGTACCTACAATAATCTTATTGTTTTTACGGGTGAATTTTAATCCGGTTTGTTCGGCTAACAGGTTAAGTACTTCATCAATGGGTGTTTTGTTGCAGCTGAGCGTTACTTTTTTCTTCAGGTTCAGATCTGTTTTGTCGTAGTGGAAATTCAGGCCGGTTTTTGCTGAGATATCCGTCATCACGTCCTCAATAAGCTTATTTTTTACTTTTATGGTTACGAGGATATCTTTAGGGTCAGATAGCTGAATATTGGCACCGGCTTTAATATCTATACTTCCTCCGAACAAAAACAGTAGCATAAGCCCCATCGGAAAACAAACGTTCAGGAGCCGTATGTTTGCCCTCATATGAGCTTAGTTTTTGTTTTCCAGATAAATTGTATCGTTTTTAATTGTGTAAGAAAGGGATTTACTTATGCAAATGGTTTCGATAACATCCTGCAGGCTTTCATCTTTAAAAAAGCCATTGTATTTCCATTCTGTTTTATCGCTTTGGTTGACAATTGTTACACCGTACCGGTTTTCAATCTCGGTGATTACTTCATTATAGGACGCATCTTTAAAAACAAGTAATCCCTGTTTCCATCCTATGATATCTTCCTGTTTGCTAAAGGTTGTCTTTACCAGATGGGAAGATATGCGGTCATAGCTTACCTGTTCACTTGGGAGCAGTATTAGAGGCTTAGCTGTTTTATCCTGGTGTTGATCTTTATCAATCTTAACCTTTCCGGTTAGGAGGGCCACTGTAATTTTGTTTTCGTGTGCGTAAGCACGGATGTTAAAAGAGGTGCCCAATGCAGTCGTCGCAATTTCTGCCGTATGTACTGTAAACTGGCGCTGTGGATCTTTGGCAACCGTAAAAAAAGCTTCCCCTTCGTCGAGGTAAATATCCCTTTGTTGAGGTGAAAAGGTAACCGGATAACGTAATTTACTGGAGGCATTCAGCATGATGGTACTGCCATCTGCTAAAGCGATTCTTTCAGTACCTCCCCTGGCAGTAGTAATCTCCATATAACCATTCCGGATAACGCGATTGCTTTTGCCGGGCTGGGAGGGCGTTACAGTTTGTCTTGCAACAGGTGATGGGGGAGTAGCGCCATTGTAAAATTTAAACAGAAAAAGAACAGCGGCTACTACAATGGCAGCGGCAATTGCTGCATAGTACCAGGGCCTTAAACTACGTATGGGCTTAGGATGGATGTGTTCCTGGAGGTTTTGTCTTACCTCTTCCAGTTCTAACTCCAGGAAGTCTTCATCAACTAAAGTGGATTGGTGCCGGTTAATGCTGTCAAACCACGCCTCTACGGTGTTCGCCTCTTCTGCTGTACACTGTCCTTGCTTGTAGCGCTCCAATATATTTTTTATCTGTTCAATATCCACCTATGCTCATTTTTAGGTAATCCAGTTATAAGTCGTGTGAGGCATTCATTAGTACTATCCGGAAGGGAAAATAAGTTGTATCCGCCTTAAAATTTGTCTAAAAGGTAGCTGGAGAAGATAATAAGTATCACATCAGACTTGGCATAGTTAGCCCTCAGGATCTTTAGGGCTTTTGTAATCTGATTTTTAACCGTTTGCTGGGAAAGCCCCAACCGGCTTGCAATCTGCTCAACTGTCAGGTTTTCAAACCGACTCAGCATAAATACTTCTTTCATCCGTTCCGGTAAGTGATTAATGGCTTCAAACAGTTCCTGGGTTTTGGTTTTATAATCGATAGATTCCGTAATAGTATGTGGTTGAGCATCAAAATGTTCTATCAGTTGCTGCAGGTACTTACGGTAAGTAGCATTTTTACGGTAGATATCTACAATTTTATGACGGGCAGCCTGATAGAGATAAGGTTTGAGGGATTCCTGGATGGAAAGCGTATGTCTTTTCTCCCATAGGGATATAAACAGCTCCTGCAACACATCTTTGCTTATTTCGCCCGTATCGAGCTTGCTGAAAATATACAGGTACAGCATTTTACTGTAGCGGTTGTATATTGTGTTGAAAGCCGTTATGTTATCGTCTTTTAGGAGCGATAATAATTGCTGATCTGTATAACCACTGTACATTTAATGACAGGAGTAAGTGAGTGTTTTGATTGATAAATGTTGAAATGAAAGTAAGGATATTGTTTGAATTGGGATAATAAAATTTTTATCCGGAATTAGCTGGAGGGAGCTTCCCCGTTAAAGAAGTTAACTAATGTTATTGTGTAGCAAGTAGTTAGTAATTTAATTTAGCTGCCAGCTGCGGATAGCTAACAGCTAAAAGTAAGTTTGGGTGCCTAGGCTTCCTTTAAGCGAAGCTCATTCTTATATTCTTTAGGTGTTTTGCCTACTATTTCTTTAAAAAAGCGATTAAAGTTCGATAGGTTTTTAAATCCGCAGGAGTAAGCAATTTCTGCAATAGACCAGTCTTCTTCAGTGAGTCGTTTGCAGGCATGGCCAATGCGTACTTCGTTTAAGAATTGAACAAAGGATTTTTTAGTACGGTTTTTAAAGAACCTGCAGAAGGATTGCGGAGATAGGTTCGTAATGCTGGCTACATCCTGCAATGAAATTTCTTTAGAGAAGTTGTTCATTACATATTTGAACACTTCATCAATTTTATGATTATCCTTTACATTATATGCGTGGGAGTAGCCTGTGCTGGCAAGATAGTAGCAGTCTTTCGTTTCAGATAATGTTTTTAAGATGTTCAGCAGAGAAATAATTCTTTCCAGACCTTCTTTACGGGGCAGGGACAAAATCTCATGTTTGAGACTTTCCTGTGTGTCACCAATAATTTTCATACCTCTTTGTGCACGGTGGAAGAGCTCAGAAAGGGCTTTGGTTTCCGGTAATCCATAAAATTTTTCCCCAAAAATGTCTTTAGGGAAATAGATAACTACGGACTTTGCTTTGAGTTCTTCATTCCCGGCGTAATAGGCTTCATCATTATACCATACATGTGGAATATGGGGACCGAGGAATACCATATCTCCTACATCAAAGCTTTCAATGCTGTCGCCAACAATTCTTTTTCCATGACTTTCGGTTACATACACCAGCTCACATTCAGGATGAAAATGAAACGGTGTATTGAAATAGGGATCACTTCTTTCAATAATGGTGATCTGATTATCGGCAAAAGCCCCAACTTTAATAAGAATGGGTTTCATTAAGTATTAATTTAAATGCTTATATTATGCTGCCCTCTAGCACTATGCTTTCCTATGATTGATGCCAAATTATTAAATTTTGGTTAAAAAAACATCATTCCTGATAATTTGATAGGAATAAGATCCGGAAAAAGTACAATCGGACAATTTATGCACTATTTAAAAGGGATTTAGTATATTACGCTCAGGCTAAATCGATTCAGCTAAATATATGAAGGGAATATCAATCAAAGATATAGCAACTCAGGCAGGTGTATCTCCTACAACTGTGTCATTTGTACTTAATGGGAAAGCAAAGGAAAAAAGAATAAGCGAGCATGTAAGCAGGAAAATTCAGAAAATTGCAGCCAAACTCAAGTACAGGCCTAACCAGCTGGCCAGAGGATTACGTACAGGAAAAACCAAAACAATCGGTCTTATTGTTGAAGATATTGCTAATAGTTTTTTTGCCAGTGTGGCCAAAGTGGTAGAGGATGAAGCGGATAAATATGGATATAAGGTGCTGTATGGTAGCACGGAAGACAACGTGGAAAAGGCAAAAGGCTTGCTGGAGGTATTAAGGTACCGCCAGGTGGATGGTTATATTATTACCCCAACAAAGCACCTGGATAAGGAAATAGAGCTGCTGAAAGATACCAATAAACCAGTGGTGCTGATGGACCGTTACTTCCCTAATGTAAGTTCTCATTATGTTATAGTTGATAATTATGGTGGTGCTTATGCTGCTACTTCGCATCTGGTAAACCAGGGATATAAAAAAATAGCGATTGTAACTACTACTTCTGATCAGATTCAGATGAAGGACCGGTTTGACGGATTTGCCGCGGCACTGAAGGATCATGGGGTTACGTTTAATAAAACAGTGGTTAAAAAAATCCCTTTTGAAATGGACCGGGCAGCGCTGGCGCAGGAAATAATTAAGTATCTGCAAAGCGTAAAAGGGCTGGACGCTATCTTCTTTGCTACCAACTACCTGGGGATTTATGGGATTGAAAGTATCCGTTCACTTGGTTTACGTATTGGAGTGGATATCGGCGTTGTAAGTTTTGATGACCTGGACCTGTTCCGGCTGCATAGCCCTTCTATTACATGTATAGCACAGCCAATCCAGGAAATGGGCCGGCAAATTGTAGGGCTGCTGATGAAGGAACTGAACCATTCTTCTTCCACCTCACAACATGTTGTTTTAACACCGGAGCTAATGATCAGGGAATCATCTTCGCGGCAGATAAATGCCAAAATTCCCGTAATGCTCCGGTAACCTAACCGGGGGATCATATACCTTTTCAGCAACACTGATCTTTTTTTAACAAAGATTAATTACGCTTTCACAAATGATCAAAAATAAATCATCAAATATTTGTCCATACTGAAAAGTTTCAATAAGTTTGAGTTAGAAAAAAGGACTTGTTTTGATCCTTGAAGGACCGCAGGTTCTTTTTTTAGAGTAAAAGGCTAAAACGTTTTAGCCCTGTCAGCACACTTGTTATTGTTAGAAAGCTTGTTATTCGGCGTATCAACCAAAGAGGAACAGTCAATTACTTCTTATTTATGCTTATGAACGTTGTACAGGAAAGTCTGTAATGGCCGTTATGATAAGCCAGCAGCGCAGTAAAGTACCGGTAGTTTTACATATCACAATTACTTATTAAAAACACAGTGAACAAATGAAAGATCGCTATCATCTGAAGTTGCGCATCTTTTAATACCAGTTAGCTAAGTTAAGTGGCTAACTGCCCGACCTTTTTATGGTACAGTGAACAATGAAATTAATCGCCGTAAAACGGTACCGGGAGTGGTATGTCCACTGTATTATTGCTGAAGATGCGCGGATGTATAAGGTCTGCAAGTAAAGAAACATTCAACCAAAAATCGATGTTGCGGGTAAATGAACACCAGCTGCTGCAGCTGTTGGTATTCATGATGATGTTGCCTGCCAATTATTCAACCTACAAGTATTCATCTCAAAAACAGTGAACAATGAAAAGAACGCTACAAGTATGCGCGGTTCTTTTTCTCCTGTGCTGTCAAACCATTTTGGCACAGGAGAAAAGGACTGTTACGGGAACCGTGCAGGATGAAATGGGAACTCCATTATTGGGAGTGAGTGTACAGGAAAAAGGCACCACCAATGGTGTATTGTCTGCTACAGACGGTTCTTATAAGTTACGGGTATCTCCGAATGCCACTTTGATTTTTTCGTTTATTGGATATGTAAAACAGGAAATCGCCATAGGCAGCAGGAACACGGTGGCTATCCAACTGGCAGCAGACACCAAAGGATTGAGTGAAGTAGTAGTAACGGCATTGGGTATTAAGAAAGACAGACGCAAACTGGGATATGCAATATCTACCGTGTCGGGAGAAGATATCATCAAAGCATCTCCTACCAACTTTGCTTCTGCTTTATATGGAAGAGCGGCAGGCGTAAGAATCCAGTCGGCTCCGGGTGGTGGAACCAGTGCAGTCACTATCAAAATCAGGGGACTCAATTCCATCAATGGCGATAACCAGCCGCTTATTGTTGTGGATGGGGTGCCAATACGTAATGATATTGTTAATAATGATGGTTATTGGGCAGATACCAGGATACGTGGTAATAGCCTGCTGGATATTAATCCGGATAATATTGCAGACATTAATATCCTGAAGGGAGCTGCTGCCACTGCATTGTATGGGTCAAGCGGAAGCAATGGCGTAGTAATGATCACTACTAAATCAGGTACTATGCGTGGTGGTTTAGGGATTGATTTTAATTATTCCTATGGTGTGGAAAAAGTTGGGGTAACACCTGATATGCAATCTACCTATGGCCCTGGTTACGACAGGGCAACGAACAAATCCAGTTTCGGATCAGACGATGATGGTTGGATCAATATGGGAACTATCGATGGTAAAAATGCAGTAAGACCCATATTTCGTGCCTATGGACAGTTTGGGCCGAAGTTCGATGGACGGGAAATATACTATTGGGATGGTAGTTTCAGAAAATATATAGGGCATACAGATAACTGGAAAAAGTTTTATCAGGATGGTTATAGTTCTATTGCTAATGTGGCAGTTTCCAATGCTACGGACAAGCTGAACTACCGTTTTTCTTATACCAGAAATGATTATAAAGGGGTACAGATAGGAGGAAAGCAGAGCAAAAACACTTTTAACTTCAATAGTACCTATAAAGTAAATTCCAAGGTAAGCACAGACATTGTTGTTTCATACATCAATGAATCAGTGCATAACCGCCCGGAACAGATTAACCGTATTACTGCAAACTATGGTGGTTTTTTTAGCCCTGCTGATTATATGGATGTGTACTTCAACAAGTATAAAACCACCAAAGGGTATAAGTGGGTAAAGTATGATGATACTGCTAAAGATCCGGAAGAAGCCCTGAAATATAATATCCGGGCTTATGACTTTATGGACTTTTTGTGGAAGCAACTGGAAAACAGTTATGATGAGAAATCAAACCGTATGTTAGCCAGTGTTACCCTGAATTATGAAATAGTTAAAGGCCTGAAATTCCGGGGTAGAATAGGGGATGATTTTACCGGATACACCTCTCAGAATAAGAGCAGGGCGGAATACCCATTGTCTTTTGGAGAATCCGGCTCATTTGGTACTAACAGCAATCAGTATAACATTGTGTATGGCGACCTCTTACTTTCCTATAATAAAGAAATCAGCACCAACTTCGGGTTTAATGCAAGTGTTGGATACCAGGCCCGCCGCGAAGAAAACAGGTTTGTTGGAATAAGTACCGCCGGCGGACTAACACAGGAAAACTGGTTCAGCCTGAATGCGTCTAAAAATACGATTGATGCCTCCGGTACTAAAAGACAATCTTTCCAGCAGGATGGGCTATTTGGTATACTGGGAGTTGACTTCAGGAACTTCCTGTTTCTGGAAGGAACCGGACGTTACGAAAGATCATCCACACTGGCTCCAGGCAATAACAGCTACTTTTATCCCAGTGTAAGTGCTTCTCTCGAGTTGACCAAGGCCTTACAATTGCCACGCTTTGTTGACTATAGTAAACTACGGCTCTCTTATGGCGGAGTAGCTTCCTCACCGGGCATCTATGCAGCCAATATTGTATATACCGGTTATACGCTGAACGGGGTACCTGCTTTATTGCCGCAGAGCTCTTATGGTAACAACGACCTTAAACCCGAACGTAAACATGAAGTGGAAGTAGGATGGGAAACCAGGATGTTTAATAATCGTTTTGGCTTTGATGTGTCTTACTATAATAATACGATTAAGGGGCAGATTATTAACCTTACTGTACCATCCAGTACAGGCGCTAATTCTATCTGGAAGAATGTGGGCGATCTGAATAATTATGGTATAGAGCTGGCCATTAATGGTACACCTGTCAGCGGACGGAATTTTGACTGGAACCTTCGTGGAACGCTGGGGTATAATAAGAATAAATTAAAGAGCCTGACACCGGGACTGGACAGACTTGTACTGTCTAATGTAGATAACGGATCACTGTTGGTAACTGCTGAAGTAGGTAGCGTTGCAGGTGATATTATGGGGTATAAACGTTTAAAAAATGCGCAGGGACAATATGTAGTGGATGCAGATGGCTACTATGTTATTGACTTTGACCACCAGGTGAAGATGGGAAACATTCAACCGGATTTAACCGGAGGGCTGAGCAATAGTTTACGGTATAAGAATTTCAATCTGGACTTCCTGCTGGATTTCCGTTGGGGAGGTCAGATTATATCTACTTCCAATTTTTACGGCATAGGAGCAGGAATGTTTAACAGTACTTTGTGGGGACGTGATGCTGCACATGGTGGGTTACCATATTATGTAGATGCAGATGGCAAAAATGTGCTGATCACTGCGCAGCAACCTGCCCCATCCGGCGCAAAAGTATATAATGATGGGGTGATCATCGATGGTGTTACGGCAGATGGGAAAAAGAATGAAACGGTGCTGGAAGCCGCTAACTATTACCTCGGCACCTACAGCTGGGGGGCATGGCCCGGATCAGGTTCTACCAATGCATATGAAGGCGCTATATTCGACAATAACTATATTAAATTCCGTGAGCTGTCATTAAATTATACGTTACCGGTAAAACTTTCTACCAAAATAAAAATGCAGCATCTGACTGTTGGGGTTTTTGGAAGAAACCTGTTTTACCTGTATAAATCTGTACCCAACCTTGATCCGGAAGTGGGAGTAGGATCCAGCTTTGTAAGCCAGGCGGTAGAAGCTGGTACTACAGCGGCATCCCGTACAATGGGAGTGAACCTCAGGTTGAGTTTTTAATTGATCAGCTTTAAAATTGAGAAAAATGAAAAAGTATATTGTAATACTAGTAACAGCGATTATAGCGGGTGGTGGTTTTTCGGCCTGTAAAAAATCCCAGTTTGATGAGCGGTATTATGATCCTGAAAAAACAACCAATGCCACTATAGACGGGTTATATAGCGGGTTGTTTAAAAACAGGCGTATCATACCGAATTATTGGAACCTGTATACATTTATAGCACCGCAAATAGGCCGGTATACACAAACGGTTGGTTTTGCAGGTACTAACCGGATGTATGAACAGGCGGTCAACTATACGCAGGACCGGTGGAATGATTTTTACACATCACCAGGTTCTAACTTTGCAGGTCCCATTGCATCTTTCAGAGAAATAGAGAAGAAATACAATGCACTGACCACAGATGCTGATAAGCAGGGTTACCTATTGTTTTTAGAAACAGCCCGCATTTTTGTATTGGACCAGGCCACACAAATGGTAGATTTCTGGGGAGATATTCCCTTTTCTTCTGCAGGATTATTGAATGCTACAGGTTCACTGACATTGGCTAAGTACGATAAAGGCCAGGATGTATATGACACTGCTTTGTCGAGTCTGAAACGGATCAGCGACTACCTGGCTACGGCCCAGCCGGAACAGTTTTATCTGAACAAGCTGGCTAAACAGGATTTTGTGCTGGGAGGTAATCTGATGAAATGGCGTAAGTATTGTAACTCCTTGCTATTACGTTTGGCAATGCGTATTTCCAATAAAGATGAAAATAAAGCAAAAAGTATTGTACAAACCATTTTGAGTAACCCTACGCAGTATCCCCTGATAGATAATGTGGGAGAGAATGTGCAGATTGTGGCCAAAGGGCCGGATTTGTTATCTACGGATATGCGGGAAGGGATAGGCAATAATCCTGCTCCGGGTTATATGCTGGATTCTTTGATGAAGCCATCGGGAGATCCCAGATTACGGGTGTTTTTTGCTAAGAATAAAACCGGCGAATACTTTGGAGTGCCGTTGTCATGGGACGGAGGTCGCCAGACGGATTCCATTGCTTCCGGTTTTGTTTCCCGCATTGACTCTGTGACGTTTGTCCGGAATGAGTATTTTCCTGGCATCATCTTAACTGCTGCTGAAGTAAGTTTTTGTAAAGCAGAGGCTTATGAAAGATGGGGCGGAGGGGCTGCAAAGGATGCCTATGAAGCAGGAATCCGGCAGTCTGTTGCCTATTATTTTTATATCAATGGGCTAAGCAAATTTGGCTCCCCTGCGGCGGCGGCTACTGATCTGGAAATCGATCATATGCTGGCCAGCACAAAGGTGCTTTATACAGGCAGTAAGGAAGAGAAACTGAATAAGATCGGCTTGCAAAAATGGGTGGATTTTGGAGTGATGATGTGCCCTCAGTCATGGGCTGAAATGAGAAGGAGTGGTTATCCCAAATTATTTTTTCCGAAGGATGTCGGCACCACCACCATGCCTACTCCTCCGCTCAGGTTACTATATCCTGATAAGGAACGTACGCTGAATGCGGAAAACTTCGCTGCGGTAGCGGCGCAGGATGGTGCATACAACAAAATCTTCTGGCAGGTGCAATAATAATCCGGCGGAGGGCTAAATAGTGAAAGGGGATGTCTTTTACCGGAAAGACACCCCCTTTTTATGATTTTTACGGATTGGCTAAAAAACAGTATTTTTAGGATATGTAGTTGCGATTAAATTAATACCCAATGAAAAAGCTAGCCCTCTTCCTGTTATTCATTCCAGTATTCTCATCCCTGCATGCACAGGATACCACCAATGCAAATTTTATGCGCATAGCTGATATCCTTACTAATTTTGAACGTTCCGCCACCTTTTTCTCTGCGATCACTTTTCAGCCAAGGGAAAATACCAAAGGTACCCCTTATCTTTTTGAGCAATGGACTGCTATGACGCTGGACTCCATGGGCAATAAGAAAGTAGCACGCTCTGTGGTATATCAGGCCAATTTTGACCAACAGAAACAACAGGTCATCATAAAAGCCGGAGAGGAAAAAGCTTATGCTCCTGATCTCAAAGATGTGCAGGCTTTCCATTTTAAAAATGGAGATACCACTTATCGATATGTAAACCTGCTGGCAGATGGAAAAGGGAGATATATGCAAATGCTGGTAACCGGTGATTATAGTTTACTGAAAGATGTAAATGTGGAGCTGCGCCGGGCAGATTATGTGAATAATGGTATTATTGAAAGAGGAAATAATTTTGACCAGTACATCAAGAAAAATACCTACTACCTGCATGGTCAAAACCTCAATAAAAAAGTAGCATTAAAAGAAAAAGACTTTTTGAAAGCATTACCTGCCGGTCAGGCAAAAGAGGCTGCTGCCTGGTTAAAAAATAATAATGGGGCATTTGATGAGATGGCAGCTGTTCACTTGATTTCTTTTTTGAATGAAAAGAAAAATTGATACAACCCCTGTAAATATAACAGCTACTTAACTTCGCCGGTTTTTTATTAGCCCGTTATTTAATGGGAGAAAATTTTTTTTCTCACCTTCTAATAATATTTTCTTAAGTTTGAAACCATAATTTTTATCGTGATAAACTTGTAGTGTGAAGAGAATGTGTGAAGTGGGAATGCAGGTTTTTTTTAGAATAATTAGCTAAAACGTTTTAGTACTACTATTTAGCACGTGTCAATTGTTTCCCGTTCAC
This sequence comes from Chitinophaga sp. H8, assembly GCF_040567655.1. NCBI lineage: Bacteria > Pseudomonadati > Bacteroidota > Chitinophagia > Chitinophagales > Chitinophagaceae > Chitinophaga > Chitinophaga defluvii. The sequence goes on from NZ_JBEXAC010000002.1 coordinate 3,020,837, forward strand.
TTGTTATAAACTAAATTTAAAGGGAGTAGGGTGTAGATAATTGTTACCCGGCCACATCACCATATTACTGTTGTGGTAAAAGCATTAGCAGGAAACCACTGTCGGAAATTGTTAACGAAGAAACAATGCTTATGAGAAAAAAACTCCGGTATATACCGGAGTTTTTTATATGGTGTATTTTCAGCTTGCAGAGAAAGAAAATGCTGTTATCACACTGCCTGACTACTTTAAGATGCTTTTTATTTCACTAAGCTTGAGCAATGCCTCTACAGGCGTGAGCCTGTTGATATCAACGCTTTCCAGCATGTCCCGCATTTCTTTAAAGGTATCGCTGTGGGCATCGAAAATATTCAGTTGCAGTTTGGTGGTGGGGACAGTCAGGTTTTTAACGTTTTTCTGTAGCGGTGCTTCAATATGCTTTTCCTCCAGCTGTGCCAGCACTTCATTGGCACGTTGCAGCAGCTGGGGAGGCATGCCTGCCATCTTAGCCACATGAATACCAAAGCTATGGCGGCTACCACCGGGCGCCAGCTTCCGTAAAAAGATCACTTTATTACCGGATTCTTTGTTCGTGATATGGAAATTCTTTACCCTGTCCAGTTTGTTTTCTAACTCATTCAGTTCATGATAGTGGGTGGCAAAAAGCGTTTTGGGCTTATGTGGCGTCATGTCATGAAGATATTCTACAATGCTCCACGCAATGGAAATACCATCATAAGTGCTGGTTCCCCTGCCAATTTCATCCAGTATGACCAGACTGCGGGGGGTAATACTGTTGATAATACTGGCCGTTTCATTCATCTCTACCATGAACGTAGATTCGCCTCCGCTCAGGTTATCTGAAGCACCTACCCTGGTAAATATCTTGTCGGTAAGCCCTATCTCTGCTGAAGAGGCCGGTACAAAACTCCCCATGTGGGCCATGAGGGTAATCAGAGCTGTTTGCCGGAGCAAAGCAGATTTACCGCTCATATTCGGACCGGTAAGTATAATGATCTGTTGCTGTGTTTTATCCAGCAGCATATCATTGGCCACATATGCTTCCCCGGCAGGAAGGCCTCTTTCTATTACTGGATGCCGGCCATCTTTAATCTCCAGCTGGTAACTATCTGTAATATTGGGGCGGCGGTATTTATACTGTACAGCATTATAAGCAAAGCACAGCAGGCAGTCTACCCGGCCCAGCAACTGTGCATTTAACTGGGCAGGCTGAATATATTGCTGCAGCGCCTGTAATAATTCATCAAACAGGCGTATTTCCAGGCTTTGGATTTTTTCTTCTGCACCGGTGATTTTTTCCTCATATTCTTTCAGCTCCGGTGTGATGTACCGCTCGGCATTAGCCAGCGTTTGTTTCCGTATCCAGGCTGCAGGTACCTTACTTTTATGCGTATTGGTTACTTCCAGATAGTAACCGAACACATTGTTGAACGCAATTTTCAAAGATGGAATGCCGGTGGCTTCTGATTCTTTTTGCTGTATCTGCAACAGGTATTCTTTACCTGAATTGGCGATACGGCGAAGATCATCCAGCTCAGCATTGATACCTTCCTGTATAATTCCCCCTTTATTAACAAGCGCCGGTGGGTTTTCTACAATCTCCTGCAGAATCCTGTCCATAATTGTGGCACAGGGATCCAGTTTTCCGTTGAGTTGAGACAGGTACTCATTACTGGTGTTATTAAGCAATTGCTGAATAGCCTGTACCTGCTGGAGAGACCGTGCAAATTGCAATACTTCCCTGGGGTTTATTTTACGCAAGGGGATTTTTGATACCAGCCGCTCCAGATCTCCTGCTTGTTTAAGATGGCTTCGGAGGGCATGTGCCAGATCTGTTTCCCGGATAAAAAATGCTACGGTGTCCAGTCTTTCATTAATCAGGTGGATATCGCGTAATGGAAATACCAGCCAGCGTTTTAACAGACGGGCACCCATAGGGCAAACCGTGTTATCCAGTACTTTAAGGAGAGTATGCCCGTTTTCTACGCTACTGTTGAGTATTTCCAGATTGCGTACGGTAAAGCGGTCCATCCAGAGAAAATCGTCCTGGTCAATACGCTGCATAGCTGCAATATGCTGCAGATGGGGATGCTCCGTGTCTTTCAGATAATGAAGCGTTGCCCCCGCAGCAATAATCGCAGCTGTTAATCCTTCTACACCAAACCCTTTGAGGGAATGTGTGGCAAAATGTTTCAGGAGGATTTCTTCCGCGTAGGTATTGGTGAATATCCACTCTTCCATCGTGTAGGTATAGAAGCGGGTACCAAAAGTAGCACGGAAGTTCTTTTGCTGTTGTTTGGCAAATACTACTTCAGCAGGTTTGAAGCTTTGCAGTAGTTTGTCTATATATTCTATATTACCCTGGGCTACATAAAATTCGCCGGTAGAGATATCCAGGAAAGACACCCCCGTAACATCTCCCCCAAAGTGTACTGCTGCGAGGAAGTTATTGCTGGCATTTTCCAGCAATTTATCATTGATGGCTACACCCGGCGTAACCATTTCTGTTACCCCGCGCTTTACAATCCCTTTTGCTTCTTTAGGGTCTTCCAACTGATCACATACGGCTACCCGGTGCCCTGCTTTTACCAGTTTGTGGAGGTAAGTATCCAGGGCATGATGTGGGAAGCCTGCCAGATCTACATAAGAAGCAGACCCGTTTGCTCTTTTCGTAAGTACAATACCCAGTACCTGGGCAGCAATAATCGCATCTTCATTAAATGTTTCATAAAAATCACCCACACGGAATAGCAGAATGGCATCAGGATACTTTTCCTTTATTGCCTTATGTTGCTGCATGAGTGGGGTTTCTTCGGATTTGTTTTTTGCCATGGCGCAAATATAATGACTAATGGCTAATGGAGAAATGTAGAATAATAGAAGGGGAGGGGGACAATAAACGGGATGATCCGGCTGGTAGTATTTACAGATCACCACATTAGTACATTTCTTTATCTTTGCACCTGATGAGAAAATTAAGCATGGAGGAACTGGGCCGCAAAACGGTGTCTGAGTTCAAAAAGGCGGAAAAGACCCCGGTGGTATTGGTACTGGATAATATCAGGAGCATGCACAATGTAGGTTCTGTATTCAGGACAGCTGATGCCTTTTTATTGCAGGGCATTATATTGTGTGGCTATACACCGGTACCTCCGCACCGGGATATCAATAAAACGGCGCTGGGTGCAACAGAAACGGTGGAGTGGCAGTATTTTCCCACTACGATGGAAGCTGTTACCGACCTGCAACAGGCGGGTTACCAGGTGATGGCTATAGAGCAGGCTACTAACAGCACCATGCTGGATGTATTTGAACCGGGAAATGCACAGCCACTGGCGCTGGTGTTTGGAAATGAAGTGACCGGAGTGGATGCGGAAGTGATGAAAGTGGTGGATGGCTGCATTGAAATACCGCAGCTGGGTATGAAACACTCCCTTAATATCTCCGTAAGTACGGGTATTGTGGTATGGGATATCTTTAAGAAGCTTGGAAAATAAAGGCGCCCGTTTTTTAGCCGGATAATAACAAAAGGTGAAAAGCGGCCGCTTAAAAAATAAATTATGATTCGTACGGTTAATAAGTACCTCTCGCTGGTCAAATTCAGCCATACCATTTTTGCCATGCCATTTGCGCTGATCGGTTTTTTTATGGCTACTACCAAAACAGACCATGTTTTCAGCTGGCAGCTTTTTTTGCTCGTGATACTCTGTATGGTGTTTGCCCGTAGTGCGGCGATGGCTTTTAACCGGTGGCTGGACGTAGACATTGATAAATTGAATCCACGTACCGCAAAACGCGAAATACCGGCAGGCGTCATTTCAGCCAATAATGCGCTGTTTTTTGTTATTGCCAATGCGGTACTCTTTATGGCTACCACCTGGTTTATCAACCTGGTGTGTTTTTTCCTGTCACCAGTAGCTTTGCTGGTGGTGTTGGGGTATAGCTATACCAAAAAGTTCACGGCTTTTTGCCACCTGGTGTTAGGAGTGGGTTTATCGCTGGCTCCGATAGGGGCTTATTTGGCGGTAACCGGCTACTTCGCAGTGCTGCCGGTATTAGTTTCGCTATTGGTATTGTGCTGGGTATCCGGGTTTGATATCATTTATTCCCTGCAGGATGAAGATTTTGACCGCTCCCAGCAATTGAACTCGATTCCTGCCTGGTTGGGAAAAGCGGGGGCTTTAAGGTTTTCAGAGCTGCTCCACTTATTAGCCGCAGTACTGGTCATTAGTGTAGGAGTGTTAGGACAATTTCATTGGTTATTCTGGATAGGGGCAGTGGTGTTTATTGTGATGCTCATTTCCCAGCACCTGCTGGTAAAACCCCATGATCTCAGCAAGGTGAACATTGCTTTCATGACCACCAATGGTATAGCCAGTGTGGTATTCGCTATCTTCTGTATTGCCGATATGCTGTTCCTTTCATAGCAAAGCTATTTGAATAAAGCTTATTGGTAAAGGAGCACAAAAAGTAAATAACTTCTAAAAATTAATAAACAGGACACTGCATGGCACGTATTATGGCAATCGATTATGGGAAAAAGAGAACGGGACTGGCGGTAACAGATCCTTTTAAAATGATTGCCAGCGGGCTTACTACAGTAGCTACACACGACCTGATACCATACCTTAAAAAATACATGCAGCAGGAAACAGTAGAGGCAATCGTGATAGGAGAGCCAAAGAACCTGGATGGTACTACAACAGATGCCACCGCATTGGTGACAGAATGTATCCGCATCTTAAGAAAGCATTTCCCTGCTATGGAAATCATAAAAATGGACGAACGTTTTACCTCAAAGATGGCTTTTCAGAGCATGCTGGATAGTGGGCTGAAGAAAAAAGAACGGCGGAACAAAGCCCTGGTAGACGAGATCAGTGCTACCATTATTCTGCAGGAGTATCTGCAGTTTCATACTTAACAGGTTTTGTTGCGCTATTCGTTACACTGATAGCTTTTAGCTGATAAAACTGTATCTTTGCAAAATTTGCTATTTTACAAATCTGAAATAACTTTTAGGAATGATATTGCCGATAGTAGCCTACGGACATCCGGTTTTAAGGAAAGTATGTGATGATATAACACCAGATTACCCTAACTTAAAGGAGCTGATCGCTAATATGTGGGAAACTATGTATGGTTCCAATGGGGTAGGGTTGGCTGCTCCGCAGGTAAACAGGCCCATCCGGTTGTTTGTGGTAGATAGCCTGCAGATTATTGAAGGACTGGAAGAGGATGAAAAGAAGGACTACCCGGACGATAAAGGCGTAAAAGCGGTATTTATCAATGCGCATATCGTAGCTACTGATGGCGATGAATGGGATTATAATGAGGGATGCCTGAGTATTCCCAAGGTAAGAGAAGACGTAAGCCGTCCGGAAAGTCTGACTATCCGCTATGTAGATGAGCATTTCCAACCTCAGGAGCGCACTTTTAATGGTATCACAGCCCGTGTGATTTTTCATGAATATGATCATATTGACGGCAAACTGTTTATTGATCATTTGAAGCCACTTAAGCGAAGAATGTTGAAAGGAAAATTGGAGAATATCACCAAAGGCAAAATCAGCGTGGATTACAAGATGGTATTCCCTAAATAAAATAGGGTAAAATTTTGTAATGTTAAAAGAATCCTCTATTTTGGTATCCGAAAACACCTAATATTCATATCCATTTTGGGATCTGCACCTACATATACTGAAGTTGAATTGGTTCATGGCCTGAAAGCCAGGGACGAAAAAATATTCGGCTATTTATATGATCATTACTCCCCTGCATTGTATGGCGTGGCCTTAAAAGTGGTCAATGATGAAAGTGTTGCCAGCGACGTTTTACAAGAGGTATTTGTAAAAATCTGGCGGAATATAGACCGGTATGATGCCACCAAAGGCCGCCTGTTTACCTGGATGTTGAATATAGCGCGTAATACAGCTATTGATACCCTCCGTTCCAAAGCGCATAAGCTGGAACAAAAAGTGCAGGACATTAGCAACGGCAATTATCTGCTGGAACAACAAATGGCCGTACACCAGTCTGTTGATCACCTGGGACTCTCCAAAGTGGTAGAAAAATTAAATAAAGAACAACGTATAATTATAGATCTGGCTTATTATAAAGGATGTACCCAGGAAGAAATTGCCAAGGTACTGGATATTCCTTTAGGCACTGTAAAGACGAGAATGCGTAATGCGATTATTCAATTACGAAATATATTAAAACAGGCGTAAATCAGTGGATGTACAACGTTACATATCATCCGGAATCATTGAAAGCTACATAGCTGGTCTGCTTTCTGTACGGGAAGTACAGGAAGTGGAAGAAGTGATAGCACAAAATCCGGAAATAAAAGCTGCAGCAACATCCTGCCAGCATGATATGGAGCAGTACGTGAAAATGCATGCAATAGTGCCCCCTGTGGGTATTAAGTCGAGAATAATGGACATGCTTGCTAAAGAGAATACTCCTGAAGGTGAAATGCAATTACCACAGGAATTGAGAACGCCCGTCCACACTTTTGCCCAAACTTTTGCAGAACAACCTGTCGAATATCCAACCCCCGGCCGTTCCTGGCAATATGCTGCTGCCGCTGCTATTGTCTTGTTGCTGGGAAGTGCAGTATTTAATTATATCTACTTTAATAAATATACTGATTTTAAAACCCGCTATGAAAAGGTGCTTACTGAACAGCAAGCACTGATGGCGGGCAATCAGCAGTATCAGACCAGCCTGACTGCAGCACAGAAAGAGCTCGACCTGATGAAAGATCCTGGCTTTAAGTGGATCAAAATGCTGGGTGTTGGAAAACATACCGGCAAAGTAGTCACCGTATGCTGGAATCCTGAATCACAGGACGTATACCTGCTGGCACAGGTATTGCCCGAACCTGCTCCTGATATGCAATACCAGTTATGGGCCATCGTAAATGGAAAACCTGTGGATGCCGGCGTATTTGATATGGGAGAAGGTATGGATAAAGCAATGCAGAAAATGAAAGCGATTGCTAATGCCCAGGTATTTGCAGTAACACTTGAAAAGAAAGGTGGGAGTGTAAAACCTTCCATGGACCAGATGTTTGTAGCCGGTAAAGTAGCCGGATAACCCTATTGCTCCTGATAACACAGTACCTGCCGATTTTTATACCCCATGATTCAATATCATTTTTAATGATTATCTTTCCGTCACTTGCCCGCATGTAACCATTTTAGCAACAGTACTTTTTGTATTGACACACAAACCGGTAGCTGATAAAGGCGCTTTTGTTGTGTTAATTCACTCGCTTGGTTTCCCATTCATAAACATTTAATATCCAATCTGTTTTGGAATCTCCCCTAACATATACGGAAGCTGAATTGGTACGTGGCTTAAAGGCCAGGGATGAAAAGGTTTTCAGTTATTTATATGATCATTATTCTCCTGCCTTGTATGGGGTAGCGTTTAAAGTATTGAATGATGAAACATCGGCTTGTGATGTTTTACAGGAAGTTTTTATGAAGATATGGCGAAGCATTGACCGGTATGATATAGAGAAAGGCCGCTTGTTTACCTGGATGCTGAATATCGCCAGGAATACAGCTATTGATATGCTGCGTTCCAAGGCGCACAAGCTGGATCAGAAAATCCAAGACATTGATAATGACGTACATCTATATACTAGTCATTTAACCGTATACCAATCTATAGATCATCTTGGGTTAGCGAAGGTCCTCGACAAGCTAAGTAAGGAACAGCGGATTATTATTGATTTAGCATATTACAAGGGATGTACCCAGGAAGAAATTTCTAAGGTGCTGGAGATTCCTTTGGGTACTGTGAAAACGAGGATGCGCAACGCAATTATGCAATTAAGGAATATTTTAAAACAGCATTAACTGGTGAACGCACAACGTTTCATATCATCCGGATTAATCGAAATGTACATAGCTGGGATAGCTCCTGAACAAGATGCTCAGAAGTTGGAAGCAGCCATGGTACAGTTTCCGGAGGTGGCTGAAGCGGTAGATGCTTCCCGCCAGGGTATGGAATATTACATCAACGTTCAGGCGCAGCATCCCCCTGTTGCCATAAAGAATAACCTGTTATTATTGTTCCGTGCAGAAAAAGAATAGCCGCAGTCCCGTATCTACGGGCCACATGTATATAGCCGGGAAGGTATCATGCACTTTTACAGAAAATTCATAATTTGCAGATATGCGAAGAATCTGCAATTGTATAGCTGTATGCGTAACAGTTTGTTTGTTACCATTTAATAACATTTATGCTCAGGATACGGCTAGGTATAAGGGGATGACAGTGAACCTGGATGAGGTGGTGGTGCAGGCAAAGCGTATTGGCTTTGATGTGAATAGCTTTATCAGAAGGGTAGAAGAGGATACTACTTTTTATCGCGCTTTTAAAAATCTTCATATTATCGGGTTTTCTGCTGAAAATGATATCCGTGTTTTTAATAAAAAAGGGGAGGTGCAGGCATCGCTGAAAAGCCATACCAAACAGGTCATGACGGGCAAGTGCCGAACTATGGAAGTGCTGGATGAAACTGTAACCGGTGACTTTTATACCTCCAGGGGTAAGTATAATTATTATACGGCCGAATTATATGGGAACCTGTTTATTACAAAAGGTACTGTATGCACGGATGAAGATGGGGAACCCGTGGAAAAATCCAGTGGCAGCCTGGCCAAACATAAGGCACAGTTAAAACAATTGATTTTTAACCCGGGAAAGCCTATACGGGGAGTGCCTATTATAGGTGCTAAAGTGGCTATCTTTGATCCGGAAGTAATGCGGTTTTATGATTTTTCCATCTCGGCAGAAGATTACCTGGGCACTACTCCCTGCTATGTGTTTACTGCGAAGGCCAAGAAAGACCTGAACCGGATAGACCGGGCAGATGTGGTGATAGATGAATTGATTACCTATTTTAACAAAGATAATTTTGAAATTCTGGGCCGCAAATATTCACTTTCCTACAAAACGCTGCTGTTTGATTTTAATGTGAAGATGAATGTGCAGATGACCAAACAATATGGTTTGTTAATCCCGGCACTGGTTACTTACAATGGCACCTGGAATGTACCGTTTAAGAAGCGGGAAACGGCTGCTTTCGTAGCCAGGTTCCATGATTTTTCAAGATAATTGCTACAGGCTAGTATACCACTGTAACCATGCCTGTTTTATGAACCGCTTCTCCTGTTTTAGCTATTTTGTAATCCATCACCCAAATATAAGTGGCGGCATCTACCGGAGTGCCCTGTCGCTTTCCCGTCCACCCTATCTGAGGATCGGTAGTAAAAAATAAACGCTCTCCCCAGCGGTTATAAATACTGAGTTGGTATTCTCCAAGTATACACCGGTAAAGGGGTTTGAAATAATCATTTTTTCCATCACCGTTAGGACTAAACGCAGTAGGCATAAACAGCTGGCATTCACAATCTTCAAATGTAACAGTTACCTGGTCATCCGCCCATCCGCATGTGTTGTGTGCTACTACTGCATAAATGCCCGAAGTGGTTACCTGATATACCGGCACCCGGCTACTGTCCTGCCACTTATAATCAGCACCCGCACCGGCGGGATGTAAGACTACTGTTTCTCCCCTGCATGGAAGCAGGTCGGGCCCCAGATTAATCCGTAAAGTATCATCATAGTTAACGTGAATGGTGTCCGACGATTCACATCGGCCTATTTTGGCCTGCACATAATAATACCCGGGCTTTTTTACATAGAAGGTAGCCTGCTCCGAACCATCCTGCCAAAGATAGGTACCTGTACCATAATCAGCGGTCAGTACCAGGTTTTCGCCCTTACATACAGTAGTATCTCCCCCCAGATCAATGTTGCGGAGCGCATTGTAATTTACCTCCATAGTATCCACCACTTCACACAGATCATTGACCAGCACATAGGCCCAGATGGTAGCCGGCCGGCTTACCGATATAAAAGATGCATTGCTGCCATTGCTCCACCGATAACGGGTAGCACCCGTTACAGGGGCATTGATGATGACAGATTCTCCCGGGCATAGCAGGGTATCGGGGCCAAGGGAAAATGGCGGTGTATATTCCGGGCCGGTGAAATTAAAGGTGACGCTGGCTATTATATCCGCACATCCCAAGGGGCTTACGGTTACTTCGTAATAACCGGCTGTAGTGACATCAATAGTAGGCGTAGTAGCGCCTGTATTCCACTGATAACTGCAATTTTGCGCAGATGCGTCCAGCATTACTTTTTCGCCGGTACACAAGGTATGGTCATCTCCCAGATCAATGGTGGGAATAGGCGTATAAAAGATATTAGTAGAGTCTGGAGAAAGACACCCATTGATCATGACTTTATAGGTACCTTCTTCTGCTACCAGGAAGCTGGAGGCCGTAGAACTATCCTGCCATAAATAGGTAGCGCCAGGTATCACAGGGGCCTGCAACAGCAAAGTATTCCCTTCGCACAGGGTTTGGTCTTTTGGACCTATATAAAACCTTTCCGGTGTTACGATGGTAATGGTTTGTGTGGTAATTTCTTCCACCCCGTTTCTAAAAGCGCTCAGGGTAACGGTATAGCTGCCTGTGGCCTGATAAAAATGATAGGGGCGTTTACTGTTGGCTGTATTCTTTACGCCTGATACAGGATCGCCAAACTGCCACTTTGCCGAATCAATGGCGGTAGTATCGGCAATGATAAAAACCGTACTATCATTCAGGCAGGTAGTAGAATAACTGAAGTTGGTGAGCCGCCGGGCAGTTTCCGGCATACCGGCAGCAGATGAAGCGGTGATCATCATATATGCAGTAAATACTGCCAGGAATAAGTATAGGCTCGACACCCGGGATTGTAACAGGCTTCTCATGAAAGAACATGGTAATGGCTGCTAAATTAGTAGAAATAATAGATATATAGGATATTTTTAATAGAATTAATCTGAATAAGGGGGAGATCAGGGGGATAAAATAAAAACAGGCAGTTTTGAGGCTGCCTGCTTTCGCTAAAAATTAACTTCCTTCAATCTTGTTAAAGGTAACCCGGTAAAAACATGCAAATGTGAATTGGATGTTAACAGGCCAAAATATTTTCCGGTTGCAGATTAGCTGTTACATTTCCAGCGGCCGGGCAGTTACATAACGTTTCCATTTTTCCAGTACTGTGGTAAAATCATCGGGTAGCGGACTCTCGAAATGTACCGGTTTCCGGGTACGCGGGTGGATAAATCCTAATGTGCGGGCATGAAGGGCATGCCTGGGCATTATCTCAAAGCAGTTTTCCACGAACTGTTTGTATTTGGCAAAGATGGTGCCTTTTACGATGCGGTTACCTCCATAGGTATCATCATTGAACAGGGAATGGCCAATATGCTGCATATGTACCCTGATCTGATGGGTACGGCCTGTTTCCAGCCGGCATTCTATCAGCGACACATAATTAAACCGCTCTAATACTTTATAGTGGGTAATGGCTTCTTTGCCATATTCTCCATCCGGATAGGCATCCATGATTTTGCGAAAGCGTTGATGACGGCCTACGTGCGCTACAATAGTACCTTCATCTTCATCAAAATCGCCCCATACCAAGGCCAGGTAACGGCGTTGTACAGTATGATCAAAGAATTGTTTGGCCAGGTCGGTCATCGCTTTCTCCGACTTGGCAATGACCAATAGTCCGGTCGTGTTTTTATCAATCCGGTGCACCAGTCCAAAGCGGGGATTTACCGGCTCGGTGGGCTTGGTTTTATCCCCCAGATAGTAAGACAGGCCATTTACCAGCGTGCCGGTATAATTACCACAGCCAGGATGTACCACCATACCGGCGGGTTTGTCAATGATCATGATATCCTCGTCCTCAAAAACAATGTTTAAAGGAATATTTTCCGGGATGATTTCCGTGTGCTCCGGGCTTTTATGGGAATAAACGATGATCCGGTCGGCTGGTTTTATTCTGTAATTAGACTTTACAGGTTTATCATTGACCAGCACCAGGCCGGCTTCACAAGCCTGCTGTATTTTATTCCGGGTGGCGCCTTCTATACGGTTCATCATGAATTTGTCGATGCGCAGGGGCTCCTGTCCCTTGTCTACCGTCATATTCACCCGCTCATACATTTCTTCACTCCCCTCACCGCTTTCCAGCTCGTCTTCCAGTTCCAGCAATTCGTCGGCCATTTACGTACAATTTTTTGCAAAGGTAGAATTTCCCGGCCAGATGTGGAACAGGGCAGGCAACGGGCAGGCTGCCTCCAGGAATAACCGGAAAAAAGATAGGAAGAAGCCTTCTTTGAGCTAATCATCTGCTACGGATAAGCCATAGATATCCCAGGGATATCCTACCCCTCTTTAGGGTAGGATATGGGTAGCTTATAGGTAGGTAAAGGGTAGGATATAGGTAGGATATCTATGACGAAATATAGGGTGGTGGCTGATTTATGGCTGATTTTGGTAGGGATTTACCTGTCTTGTATAAAAATTATATTTCCAATTGATTGATTATGAATAAGTAAGGTGTGTTAGAGAAAATGGCTAATATTGATGTACTTAATCGAACCTGAATGGAATAGAAAGATTGTTGTCATTGATGCTTATATCGACCGGCTAGAGGATTTAATTGTACCCATAGGAAAATAGAAATTAGAGGAATAGAAAGTCTGTTTGCGGGGTTTCGGAGATGCCCGACTGCTTGTTTTAATTGTACCGTAAAGGAATAGAAAGCAAAAAGGTGGGAAAAAGAACAATGAGAGTGGGCATTTTGAAATTGAATATCTTTGCAGGCGCAGGTGGAATAGTGGTCACCTGAAAGCAGAAAATTGAAAGAAAGCTATCAAATGGGAAAGCAGCAAATAAGGGTAAGGGATTTAGGGATAATAGATTACCAGCAGGCGTGGGATTATCAGGAACAGCTGCTGAAGGAAAATGTGACTATTAAATCAAGCCGTGCCAGAAATACGGCCGCTGATATAGAGGTAGTGGAAACACCTACCACCAACTATCTGCTTTTCTGCGAGCATCCACCGGTATATACTATCGGAAAAAGCGGGCATATGGAGAACTTGCTGGTAAGTGCCGGCCAACTGGCAGAGGAAGGAATTTCACTGGTACCTACCAACCGGGGAGGGGATATTACCTTTCATGGTCCAGGTCAAATAGTAGGTTATCCCATTCTGGACCTGGAAAACTTTTTTACGGATATTGGAAAATACCTGCGCTACCTTGAAGAGGTGATTATCAATACTTTGGGTGATTATGGTATCCCTGCTGGCCGTTCCAAGGGGGAAACCGGGGTTTGGCTGGATCCGGAAGATAAATCTAAAGCACGTAAGATCTGTGCAATGGGTGTTCGTTGCAGCCGTTGGGTCACCATGCACGGATTTGCCTTGAATGTAAATACCAACCTGAACTACTTTAATAACATTGTACCCTGCGGCATTGTGGATAAACAGGTGGCTTCCATGCAGCAGGAGTTGGGTCGTGAACTGCCTGTGGAAGAAGTAAAAGAAAGGTTACGCCAGCATTTTGCAAAAGTATTTGATGCGGAGCTGGTTTTTTAAGCTATTAGCTGTTGGCTATTAGCTATTAGCTCTATTATTGCATTTTTCTCCACTTTAGTTGCTTTTTGCTCAATGCCTCTGGCATAGCTCCTTCATTCGCTATATTTTAGCTAAAGACTAATAGCCAACAGCTAAAAGCTCTTCTTCATCCGCTGCATTAAGCTAATGGCTAAAAGCTAACAGCTAATAGCTATTTCCCGCTGCATTTAAGCTAACAGCTAATAGCTAACAGCTCTTTATTTAGCTTCTATAATTCAGCGGAATAAAGATGCTCCATTTTTCTTTCAGCTTACCATCTTCAAATAATTCAAAGTTAAACCAGCCGGAGCGGAGGAAAATGGCTTTTTCCAGTATAAGGAAAGGTTGTTTTACGTGATCTATTTCAAAGAGAAAAACGCCGTTAGGTTCATAGAATTTGATGGAATACTTTTTTTGCAGCGCATCAGGCAATTGGATGTTGATATTACCATCTGCGGTGGTATATACATAGTTGGAGGGATGCCAGGGTTTTTCCACTGTTTTACCGTTGGGAACAGCATCCTTTACATCTCCCAGTTCAATCTTTTTGGAGGCGCTGATCGTGCTGTCAGGTACAGAAAGCACGGTTTTGCTATAGAAGTATTTACCGTTGGTAAATAGAATAAACAGGCGGTAGTAGTTGTTGCCGGGGAGTGGTTTATTATCCAGGTATGCATTCCTGGATTCATTCGGTTCAGCTGCGTAGCCAATGGTATTAAAGTTAAGCACACTGTCGAGGGAGCGCTGTATCCCGATTTGTTGCACCCCGCGGAAGCCGGAAATCCAGTCCAGTTGTATTTTTCCTGTTTTGATAGAGGCGGAGAAATCAGGTAAAACCGGAGGCGTATATTCCTGTGATTTGCCCGAAACTGCTGAGAATAAAACGATGAATAAAACAATCAATACGCGCGCTATCTGCTTCATATGCTAAGAAATCCGAATACTATTAAAGGTGGCAAAAATACAACTACCGGTTCAAATATAAGGAACGGCTTTTTAAAAGCATAAAACGTTGGAAGAAAGGGAAAGATTGCCTTGCAAGCCTCCGGAATGTATCAGCAGGATACGGCTGTTTGCCGGAAAATAGCCCTGCTGGACCAGTTCCCGGAATCCCCACATCATTTTTCCGGTATACACGATATCGAGCGGAATACTGGTTTCCCGGTAAAAAGTATTGATAAAATCTATTAGCGCCGGGGAAGTGCGGGCATATCCACCGCCATGCAAGTGATGTAGTAATTGCCAGGAGGGGGGAGTAGCTGATGCTGGTTGCGTTGCGGCTATCTGCAGGCGGGGTTTCAGCAGAGATGCCACTTCATCCGCGAGGTATTGGGCGCCTTTCAGTACTACGATACCTGATAATTGCTGGTGGGGAAGGGCGCTGTTGATAAGCCCTGCCAGGGTGGTGCCGGTACCCACTGCACAGATGATATGGGAAAATTCCTGCGTAGGTACCAGTGACAGGATTGCTTCACACCCCTGGGCGCCAGCAGCATTATGCCCGCCTTCCGGTATCAGGTAGGCATCAGGGAATTGTGTTGTCCAGGGAATGGCCTCTTTTTGCCGGTAAAGTTCCCGGGAAACAAATTCCAGCTGCATCCCCTGGGCCGCTGCCTGCAGCAGGGTATGGCTGGGAGTGGCCGTTGCTTCTCCCCGTATGATCCCTATAGATTGCAGGCCTGCCATTTTGCAGGCAGCTGCAGTAGCTGCAATATGATTGGAGTAAGCTCCTCCAAAAGTGAGGATGGTATGCTTACCAGCCGCCCGGGCAAGTGCCAGGTTATGCCTGAGCTTAAACCACTTGTTGCCGGATATGTCCGGATGCAGCAGGTCCAGACGCAACATGGCTGCCCGTAGTTGAGGTGGCAGCCATGTTGGTTGTATGTTTTCCAGCTTTATGTTTGAATAGTCCAATGACATTATGGTTAGGAATAAGCTTAATCTTCATTGGTTAAAAAGCCACCTTGCCCGCGATACAGCTTGATCCGTTTGTCCAGCTTCACTTCCAGTACCGTCATGTATTTATCCAACACGTTTTCAGGTACATCAATATAAACGAGTCCAGGTACAGCGCTCCACGAAATCTTGCCTACGATTTTGTGTTGCAGTTGGGTGCCATTGCCCAGTACAGTAATGCTTTCAATCTTATTCATCAGGCCTTTCAGCATTACCTGCCCGCTCATTCTTCCTGGCAGGAAAAGGTATAAGGTAGTTGAGTCTTTAGAGAGGGTGGTAGGGCCATAGAAATGCCCCATGGGAATACCTCCGATGGTTCCGAAGATCGCCGCACCATTTCTTTTGTTCCAGGCGCCCAGTCCTTTCAGTACATGTACTTGTTCTTCCGGGATGGTGCCATCTTCTTTAGGACCAATATCCAGCAGGAGGTTGCCTCCATTGCTGACTGCATCAGCAAAAATGGAAATGATCTCGTAAGGTGTTTTCCAGTTTTTGTCCTGTGGTTGGTATCCCCAGTTATTGTTGATGGTCATACACAGTTCCCACCAATGAAAATGGGGGCGGGTGATAGGAAAATTCTGTTCAGGGGTATCATAATCACCATATCCCTGCAGGCGGCCGTTTACGATGGTATTGGGATTATGGCTGATGAGCAGTTTTTTTATATCTGCTGCTTTCCACTCTTCGGCACTATGTTCCCAGTCGCCGTCAAACCACCACAGGTCCGGATTAAACTTATTGATCAGTTCTGTCAGCTGCCCATTATTGAATTGCAGAAAGCGTTGCCATTTTTCAGGATGTTGCTTCATATCATATCTGGCGCTGTCTTTCAGAAAGCCGGGATAATCGGGGTGGCTCCAGTCCAGCAATGAAAAGTAGGCCCCACATTTGATCCCGTCTTTACGCAATGCCGCATATAATGGGGTAAGTACGTCCCTTTTGGCAGGTGTAGCCTTAGCCACATTGAGTTTACTGTATTTGGTATCCCACAGTGCTACCCCATCATGGTGTTTGGTGGTCATTACAGCATATCTGGCACCGGATTCCTTGATCAGATCAGCCCATGCCTGCGGGTTGTAATGTGCGGCCGTAAACCCTTTCATCTGTTGCATGTAGTCCGCATAGGAAATTTTCCGGTTATGAAAAGACCAGGATTCATCCACCCCTTTTACAGCATAAATGCCCCAGTGAATAAAAATGCCCAGTTTAGCGTCTGCAAACCACTGCATTTTTTCTTTGATGTCTTCCGGGTTGGTTTTCTGTTGCGCTACAACAGTCGTGAAAAGCTGCATGGTAAGGACTCCCAGCACAAAAAATCGTTTCATCATCAGTTAAAATATGAGTTTAAAAAATCGTTTACCACAAAAAGAAAGCGTGAAAATAGTTTTAATCGAGTAAATTTAGCGCCGATATTTTTAGTTAAGGGATTGGAAATTAAAACCTAATATCAGAACAATGCAACCGACTTTATTGATTTTAGCAGCCGGAATGGCTAGTCGTTATGGTAGTTTAAAGCAAATACAACAGTTTGGCCCCAGTGGGGAAACCATTGTTGATTATTCTATTTATGATGCCATCCGCGCCGGTTTTGGCAAAATTGTGTTTATAATCCGGAAGGAGTTTGAAGCTGATTTCAGAGAGATTTTTGAACCTAAACTGAAAGGCCGTGTGGCTACCGACTATGTATACCAGGAAATGAGTGCCTTTGTAACCGGGCATGAAGTTCCTGCAGACAGAACCAAGCCATGGGGTACTGCACATGCGGTATTATGCGCTAAAAACGCTATCAATGAGCCTTTTGCGGTAATCAATGCAGATGATTTTTATGGCCGTGATTCTTTTGAAAAGATGGCGGCTTTCCTGAATAAAGACTGTAACCCAAAGACATTCAGTGTAGTAGGCTATCAATTGGACAAAACCATCAGTGATTTTGGTTCTGTTTCCCGTGGTGTTTGCGAAGTAGATGGTAATGGTAACCTGGCTTCTATCAATGAAAGGACCAAAATCGTCAAAGAAGGAGAGCAGATCATTTATGAAGATGGAGATGGTACCAAACACCCGTTGAAACCCAATACTTCCGTTTCAATGAACTTCTGGGGTTTTGATCCCTCCGTATTTGACCTGAGCGAAAAATTATTCCGTGAGTTCCTGGATAAAGGCATTAATCAGCCTAAATCAGAATTCTTCATTCCTATCGTGGTAGATGAGTTTATCCAGCGCGAGAAAGGCGTGGTAAAAGTATTACCTACCAGTGCACAATGGTTTGGTGTTACTTATAAAGAAGATGCCCCCGGTGTGCAGGCAAGCTTGTCTGCTTTGGTTAATAACGGAGAATACCCAGATAACTTATGGAAATAAAGCTGAATACGTCTATCCTGCAGGCCTTTGGATTGACGCCTGAGCAGGTAGAGATACACCGGTTCGGTTCCGGGCACATCAATAACACCTTCCTGGTAGAGAAAAAGCAGGATGGCAGTAAATACGTAATACAGAAGATCAATATCAACGTATTCAAAGAGCCGGAAGTAATAGCCTCCAATCAACGGTTGGCGGCCAATTACCTGGCAGCGCACTATCCGGATTACCTGTTCATTACACCTATTCCTACCACTGAAGGCAAGGAACTGTTTATAATGGATGGCGAATACTGGCGCATGATCCCCTTTATTGCCAATTCCGTAACAGTGGATGAAGCCAATAGCCCCAAGCAGGCATATGAAGCTGCCCGGGAGTTTGGAAAACTGGCTAAATACCTGGATGGTATCGATCTGAAACCTTTTAAAGCCTCTATACCCAACTTCCATAATCTTACCCTGCGCTACAGCGCCTTTCAGGATGCGATCCGTACAGCGCGGGAAGACAGGAAAGCGGCGGCAGAAGAAATGATCAATGAGTTCCTGCGGTATTCAGATATTGCGGTGACTTATGAAAAGCTGAAAACCAATGCTGATTTCAGAGATCGCCTGATGCATCATGATACCAAGATCAACAATGTATTGCTGGATAAAAGCACGTATTCCGGCATCTGTGTATGTGATCTGGATACTTTAATGCCTGGCAAGATCATTTCTGACTTGGGAGATATGGTACGTACTTATGTATGCCCGGTATCAGAAGAAGAAAAGGATTTCAGTCTGATCATGATCCGCGATGAATATTTCGAGGCGCTGATGAAAGGATACCTGGAAGAGGTAGGCAGCAGCTTGTCTCAGGTAGAAAAGGACCACCTGTTCTTTGCTGGTAAGTTTATGATCTATATGCAGGGAATCCGTTTCCTGGCAGATTATCTGAACGGCGATATTTATTATCCGATTAAATATGCAACACATAATTACGACCGTGCTAAAAACCAATTGGTATTACTGCAAAAGCTGATTGAAAAAGAAGCGCCATTGCAGGCTATCATTGACAAATGCCTGGTTGCGTAATGTAGCATAATGATAAAAATGATCTGGAAGGAGCTGGTATTTTATCAGCTCCTTCTTTTATTTTAGTAGCTGTGCATAACTGCATGATACCTGCAGTAAGGGGTAAACTGAGCAGGAGATGCAGTAAATGGGGTGGGCTGTTTTATAACAAAATTGCCATTGTCTTAGAAAATGTTCAGCTATTTAGATGTTATTTTAAATATTTTCAAAAAGCGAATCATTGTTTAATAAATGACGAAATATTGGGGAGGTTATTGTTTTTTATTTTTTTCACCAATACATTTGTATTCGTCAGTAAAAACGAACACCTCCCGTATGTGGATTAATAAAGACAATATAAAAGTAAATCACATCGTGCCCCAGTTGAACTGGGCTATTACGCTCGTCGTGATTGTCATTGTCATTATTAGCCACCAGCATGGAGGATAGGTAGACGTGTATATAATCACTGAAAATATGGATCGCCTTCCTCCGCAAAGAGGAAGGCGATTTTTTTTTGAATACATCATAACAACCGGAAGCTTAATAATTTCTAATCTATGTATAGTTACTACAACGAGAACACCATTATCTATCTTGATGGTGAATTTCTCAAAGCCGCATCGGCCCAGAAAGACCTGTATGGTCAGTCATTGCATTATGGTTACGCTGTTTTTGAAGGGTTAAGAGCTTACAAAACGGCTAAGGGAGAGGTAAAGATATTCAAGGCCAAGGAACACTTTGACCGTTTGAAGCGTTCCTGCGAACTGATCCATATTCCTTATCCTTTCAATAATGAAGAACTGATCGCAGCTACTTACAAGATGCTGGAGATGAATGGTATGGAAGAAGGATATATCCGGCCGCTGGTTTTCTGTCCGCCGAATATGACCCTGAAAGCGGCTACAGAATCCAACATCATGATATGTGCGTGGGAGTGGGGTGCTTATCTGGGAGAAAAACTGCTGCGGGTAGCCACCTCTTCTTACCAACGTCCAAATCCGAAAGCGTTTAAGATAGAATCAAAATCGGCGGGACTGTACGTAAATTCTATCCTGGCATCGCAGGAAGCAAAACAAAAAGGATACGATGAAGCATTATTGCTGGATATGAATGGTAATGTAGCAGAAGGCCCGGGTGCTAATATCTTCTTTGAAAAAGACGGAAAAATCTTCACTCCTCCTCCCGGACACATCCTCCCCGGTATTACCCGCGCCACCGTTATTGAACTTTGCCACGAACTGGGCATTCCTCTGGAAGAAAAATTCTTTACTATCGACGAGTTGAAGCAGGCAGAAAGCGTATTCTATTGCGGTACTGCAGCAGAAGTAGTGGGCTGGGATTCACTCGATGGTCAGGGTTTCAGCAAGCCATGGGCTTCTTCCCTGGGTAAAGTGCTGCAACAGGCTTATCAGGCCAGGGTATTGGAAACAGAATTCAAGCGCGAAGCGCAATTGGCATAATAATCAAACACACCAAAGCATAAAGCAAAAAGCTTAACGCTGAATGCAGCACCTTAAGCAAGCAATCACCTGAACAGGCTTTTTGCTTTATTCTTTCAGCTTCCGGGCTGTTTTTTCACTTGGGAGTTGTAAAACCGTTATCACGATATCGGGTACCAGTAAAGGATAGCGGCGAAAATCACCAATTTGAATACCGTTTATTTGAAAATTGTAGGTTTGAATAACACCCCTGTACCGGGTATTTTGCACACTACTTTTAAATTGGAAATAGCTTGCCCTGCTTCAAAACAGGGTTAATCAGAAATTCATAAAGCAATGGAATTAAACAAATACAGCAAAACTATCACCCAGGATCCTACGCAGCCAGCTGCACAGGCAATGCTGTACGGGATCGGGTTAACTGAGGAAGATCTGAAGAAAGGGCAGGTGGGTATTGTAAGCATGGGTTATGACGGCAATACCTGTAATATGCACCTGAACGATCTGGCATTGGACGTAAAGAAAGGGGTGTGGGCAAATGACCTGGTAGGACTTATTTTTCATACTATAGGCGTTAGCGATGGTATCAGCAATGGTACCGATGGTATGCGTTATTCGTTGGTTAGCCGTGATTTGATTGCTGATTCTATTGAAACAGTATGTGGTGCACAGTACTATGACGCTTTGATCACCGTACCGGGATGCGACAAAAACATGCCGGGATCATTGATGGCGATGGGACGTTTGAACCGTCCGTCTATCATGGTATACGGTGGCTCTATTGCTCCTGGTAAATACAAGGGACAGGACCTGAATATCATCTCTGCCTTTGAAGCACTGGGCCAGAAAATAGCTGGTCAGCTGGAAGAAGGAGATTTTAAAGGTATCATCCAGAATTCCTGCCCAGGTGCAGGTGCCTGTGGTGGTATGTATACTGCTAATACCATGTCTTCAGGTATTGAAGCATTAGGTATGAGCCTGCCTTATAGCTCTTCTAATCCGGCTATAGGCAAAGAAAAACAGGAAGAGTGCCTGGCAGCGGGTAAGTATATCCGTTTGCTGATGGAAAGGGATTTGAAACCGCGTGATATCATGACCCGTGAAGCATTTGAAAATGCGATCACCGTAATTATGGCCCTGGGTGGAAGTACCAATGCGGTATTACACTTTATTGCCATTGCAAAATCAGTAGGTATACAGCTTTCGCTGAAAGATTTCCAGGATGTAAGTGATAAAACACCATTGATTGCAGATCTGAAGCCAAGTGGTAAATACCTGATGGAAGACCTGCACCACATTGGCGGTGTGCCGTTAGTGATGAAATACCTGTTAAAACAGGGACGCCTGCACGGACATTGTATCACCGTAACCGGCAAAACAATAGCAGAGAACCTGGAAAGTGTTCCTGACATTGACTTTACAACACAGAACATTATTGTGCCGCTGGAAAAACCTTTAAAGGAAACCGGGCACATTCAGATATTATTTGGTAACCTGGCCGAACAGGGCTCAGTTGCTAAGATTACAGGTAAAGAAGGATTGAGGTTTAAAGGACCGGCGAGGGTATTTGATGGTGAATTTGAATTGATCGCAGGTATTCAGTCGGGCCGGGTAAAATCCGGTGATGTCGTCGTCATCCGCCAGGTAGGCCCTAAAGGTGCTCCCGGTATGCCTGAAATGCTGAAACCTACTTCTGCTATCATGGGTGTAGGACTTGGCAAAAGCGTAGCGTTGATCACCGACGGCCGTTTTTCCGGTGGTACGCATGGTTTTGTGGTAGGGCATATTACGCCGGAAGCCTTTGAAGGCGGCACCATAGCATTAGTAAAAGACAATGACATTATAGAAATAGATGCAGAGAAGAACCTGATCAATGTGGAGGTAAGTGCGGAAGAACTGGCAGCCCGTAAGGCGCAGTGGAAAAAACCGGCACTGAAGGCATCAAACGGAGTATTATTCAAATACGCAAAACTTGTAAAAAATGCAACAGAAGGATGTGTTACCGATGAAGACTGAGAAGTCTGATAAGCGGGTGTCCTCACAGATATCCGCCCCCGAAACTATTACCGGTGCTGAAGCCGTAATCCGCTCTCTGGTAGAAGAAGGTGTGGAAACTATTTTTGGCTATCCCGGAGGCGCTATTATGCCCATTTATGATGCACTGTACGATTTTCAGGATGTGGTACATCATATATTGGTCCGTCATGAGCAAGGGGCTACACATGCTGCACAAGGATATGCACGTAGTTCCGGCAAAGTAGGAGTAGTATTTGCTACTTCCGGTCCGGGAGCCACCAACCTGGTAACCGGCCTGGCAGACGCTTATATGGACAGCACGCCCATGGTATGTATTACCGGGCAGGTAGCTTCCGTATTACTGGGTACAGATGCTTTCCAGGAAACAGATGTAATTGGCATCACCATGCCTATTACCAAATGGAATATACAGGTAACCCGCCCGGAAGATATTCCCGGCGCTATTGCCAAGGCTTTTTACATCGCCCGCAATGGCCGCCCCGGTCCGGTACTGGTAGATATTACAAAGAACGCCCAGTTTGGTAAACTGGATTTTCAATACAAACAATGTGAATACATCCGCAGCTACCAGCCTTTGCCAGCATTGAATGAGGCAGCTATTGATGCAGCGGCAGTATTGATCAACAGCGCTAAAAAACCGTTCATCCTCTGCGGTCACGGAGTATTGTTATCCGGTGCGGAAAAGGAACTGATTGCACTGGCAGAAAAAGCAGAAATCCCAGTAGCATCTACGCTGTTAGGGCTTTCCGCTGTGCCGGTAGATCACCCGCTTTATGCTGGTTTCCTGGGGATGCACGGTAACTATGGCCCGAATATTCTGACCAACGAATGTGATGTGTTGATTGCCGTAGGGATGCGGTTTGATGACCGTATCACCGGCGACGTAAGTCAGTATGCCCGTCAGGCTAAAGTGATCCACATCGAGATTGATGCGGCAGAGATCAACAAGATCGTTAAAGCAGATGTGGCCGTACACGCGGATGCCAAACCAGCCTTGCAGGCGTTGCTGGAAAAGGTAGAAAAGAAGGAAAATAAAGAGTGGATAGCTGAATTCCGGGTAGCAGATAAAGAAGAGTATGAGAAAGTGCAGAAGAATGAACTGTTTCCGGAAGAAGGCGGCCTGAAAATGGCGGAAGTGATCCGCATGATCTCCGACAGAACAAAAGGAGAAGCGGTACTGGTAACGGATGTAGGCCAGCATCAGATGATCGCTTCCCGTTACTACCGGTTTAAAAACCCGAATACCAATATCACCTCCGGTGGTATGGGTACCATGGGCTTTGCGCTGCCGGCAGCGATGGGGGCTAAGATGGGGACACCGGAAAAAGAAGTGGTTGCGATCATCGGAGATGGTTGTTTTCAGATGACGCTTCAGGAACTGGGCACTATCTATCAGTCTAAAATAGGGGTGAAAATAGTGATCCTGAACAATAACTTCCTGGGGATGGTACGCCAGTGGCAGCAACTGTTTTTCGACAGGCGCTATTCTTCCACTGAAATGACCAATCCGGATTTTGTACAGATAGCCAAAGGATTTTTTATACCCGGTAAAAAGGTGACCGATCGTTCAGAAATAGTGGCTGCTATTGATGAAATGATTGCACATGAGGGAGCGTATTTGCTGGAAGTAGTGGTGGAAAAGGAGGATAATGTATTCCCGATGGTACCGGCAGGAGCTCCTATTTCTGCTATCAGACTTGAGTAGTACGGTTGATTCTTCCGCTTTTTGAAAAAAAAGCGTACCAAGATAGAAGTCAACTATTAGAGCAAACACCTCTCCGGCCCTCTCCTTAGCGAGAGGGCAAGTGAGGAACCTGAACTTAACTTTTATGCAAAAAGAATATACAGTAACGGTGTACACGGAAGATCGTATAGGGATCACCAACCGTATCACCATTATCTTTACCCGCAGGCATATCAATATCACCAGTCTTACCACGGCGGAAACTGAAATCCCTGGCGTGTATAAGTTCATCATCACGGTATTATCAGACCGGGAAAAACTGGATAAGGTAATTGGCCAGATAGAGAAACTGATAGAAATTCATCGTGCTTTTGTACATGAAGAAGAAGAGGTGGTATACCAGGAGCTGGCATTATACAAGATCTCTACAAAATCATTGCACAATGGCAACATTGAGCAGCTGATCCGCGATAACCAGGCACGCATCTTAACCATTACTGCCGACTACTTTGTGATCGAGAAAACCGGTCACCAGCAGGAGTTGATAGCAATGCTGAAGAAACTGGAACCGTACGGATTAATAGAATATTCCAAAAGCGGACGGGTAGCCATTGTAAAATGGAGCCGCCGTTTCCATGATCACCTGAAGGATTTAGCCCAGGTAGAAACGGACAATTTGAAAGCTAGCTAGCTGCACATGCCGTGAGCTACGAACCACGGGCTTTTAGCTCGAAGCTCACAGCTCATGGCTCACAGCTCTTTTTAACATTATTAAACATTAAACAAACAACTATCAGAACATGGCAACCATCAATTTTGGCGGGGTACTGGAAGACGTAGTAACCAGAGAAGAATTCCCAATGGAAAAAGCACGGGAAGTACTTAAAAATGAAGTGATAGCAGTAATCGGTTATGGCGTACAAGGCCCTGGTCAGGCACTGAACCTTAAAGACAATGGCTTTAACGTAATTATCGGACAAAGAAAAGGTAAAACCTGGGATAAAGCAGTAGCTGATGGCTGGGTACCTGGTGAAACTTTGTTTGAAATTGAAGAAGCTACCCAAAAAGGTACTATTATTCAGTTCTTACTGTCTGATGCAGGACAAATTGCCCTGTGGCCTACCTTAAAGCAAAACCTGAGCGCAGGTAAAGCTTTGTATTTCTCCCATGGTTTTGGTGTTACTTACAAAGAACAAACTGGCATCATTCCTCCTGCTGATGTAGATGTGATCCTGGTAGCTCCTAAAGGCTCCGGTACTTCTCTGCGCAGATTATTCCTGGCAGGTCAGGGGTTGAACTCCAGCTTCGCTATATTCCAGGATGCTACCGGCCGTGCCCGTGAGCGTGCTATCGCACTGGGTATCGGTGTAGGTTCCGGTTACCTGTTTGAAACAGATTTCAAAAAAGAAGTATTCTCTGACCTTACCGGTGAGCGTGGTACTTTGATGGGTTGTATCCAGGGTATCTTTGCTGCTCAGTACGAAACCCTGCGCAAAAACGGTCACTCTCCTTCAGAAGCATTCAATGAAACTGTTGAAGAACTGACACAATCCCTGATGCCATTGGTAGCAGAAAATGGTATGGACTGGATGTATGCTAACTGTTCTACTACTGCTCAGCGTGGTGCGCTGGACTGGTGGAAGAAATTTAAAGAAGCTACACAGCCTGTATTTGAAGAATTATACGCCAGCGTTGCAGCAGGTAAAGAAGCTGCCCGTTCTATCGCTTCCAACAGCACCACAGACTATCGTGAAAAGCTGGATGAAGAGCTGAAAGAACTGCGCGAAAGCGAAATGTGGCAGGCAGGCGCTGCTGTGCGCAAGTTAAGGCCAAACAACGCATAATCTGTAATTACAGGTAGTCAGTTACGAATGCGGAGCGGTCCGGTATGATTCGTACAGCGCCGTTGCTCGTAATTGATTACCTGTAATTCAAAAATATTTTCATGCACCAAACATTAACAAGCATTAACCCGCTGAATATCCTCGATGCAGCGGTAAAGCTCAAGCCGGTAATAACCCGTACCCCACTCTCTTATAGTGCCACTTTATCCAGACGTTATCATTGTGATGTATATCTGAAAAGAGAGGATATGCAGATTGTACGCTCCTATAAGCTCAGGGGTGCTTATAATCTGATCAGCAGCCTGCCTGCTTCACAACTTGCCAAAGGTGTTACCTGTGCCAGCGCTGGTAACCATGCGCAGGGTTTTGCCTATGCCTGCAAGGCATTAGGTATTAAAGGAGTGGTTTTTATGCCCATTATCACGCCCAAACAAAAGGTGAACCAGGTGAGCATGTTCGGTGGGGATAATATTGAAATACGCCTGATAGGGGATACGTTTGATGATTGTGCTGCCGTTGCCCAGGCTTTTACGGCTTCGGAAGGCATGACATTTATTCCGCCATTTGACGACGCTAAAATTATTGAAGGGCAGGGGACCGTGGCAGTGGAAATACTGGAAGACCAGACCGCGATAGATTTTGTATTTGTACCGGTAGGTGGCGGCGGCCTGGCCGCAGGCTTAGGTACCTATTTTAAAACATACAGCCCTAAAACAACGCTCATCGGGGTAGAGCCGGAAGGTGCGCCTTCTATGCTGCGGGCCCTCGAAAATGGTGCTCCGGTTGCATTAGATGAAATTGAACGATTCGTAGACGGGGCAGCTGTAAAAAAAGTAGGTGCACTCAACTTTGAAATTTGTAAAGGTGTGCTGGATAAAATGCACCTGGTGCCGGAAGGCAAGGTGTGCTCCACTATCCTGAAATTATATAATGAAGATGCCATCGTGGTAGAACCCGCAGGGGCATTGTCAATCGCAGCACTGGATGATTTTGCGGAAGAGATCAAAGGCAAAAAGGTAGTGTGTGTGATCAGCGGCGGAAACAATGATATTGACCGTATGCAGGAGATAAAGGAACGCTCACTGCTATACGAAGGCCTTAAACATTACTTCATTGTGCGTTTTGCACAAAGACCGGGAGCGCTGAAAGAATTTGTAAATCAGATCTTAGGCCCTACGGACGATATCACCCGATTTGAATTTATCCAGAAACACAATAAAGAAACCGGTCCGGCATTAGTAGGCGTAGAGTTGAAAAACCGCGAAGATTATGATGTACTGATCGCTAATTTCCGTAAATATAATTTCCCTTATACCGAGCTGAATAAGGATGATAACCTGTTTGGGTATCTGGTATAAAGAGCTATTAACTATTAGCTATTAGCCTTTAGCTGTTAGCTTTTAGCATTAGTAATGCCAGCCAACCGCTAAAGGCTAATAAATGAGTAATTCGCTCTTTTCATCCGCTGCATTAGGCTAACAGCTAACAGCTAAAGGCTAACAGCTATTACTAAAAGCTCTTTTTAGTGTCTATCACAAAACGATAACGCACATCTCCTTTCAGCATTCTTTCATATGCGGTGTTAATATCTTTGATATCTATTACTTCCACATCTGAAGTGATGTTATGTTCCGCGCAATAGTCCAGCATTTCCTGAGTTTCCCTGATGCCGCCAATCAATGAGCCTGCAATGCTCCTGCGTTGTCCTATCAGGTTAAAGGCAGGTACGGTAGAGGCTTCGGGAGGTACTCCCAGGCATATCATTACGCCGTTGGTATTAAGCAGGTTGAGATATACATTGTAATCATGCGGTGCAGAAACGGTGTTGACGATGAAGTCAAATTTGTTGCGGAGTCCTTTCAGCACTTCCTTATCAGAGGTTAGCGCAAAGTGATGCGCACCAAGGCGGCGGGCATCCGCTTCTTTGGAAGGAGAGGTGCTGAGCATTGTTACTTCTGCACCAAAAGAAGCTGCCAGCTTAACCGCCATATGACCCAGTCCGCCCAGACCAAGGATACCTACTTTGTGTCCTTTACCCACTTTCCAGTGACGCAAGGGAGAGTAAGTGGTAATACCTGCGCATAACAAGGGTGCTACCCCTTCCAGTGGCAGATTGGGGGAAATCTTAAGCGTATATTTTTCATCCGTTACTATTTGGGTGGAATATCCGCCATAGGTGGGTGTTTTCCGGTCCATCTCCAGTCCGTTATAAGTGCCGGCACCTCCCGTTTCGCAATACTGTTCCTCTCCAGCTACACAGTTCGGGCAAACCCGGCAGGAGTCTACAAAACAACCGATGCCCGCGAGGTCACCCACTTTGAATTTTTTAACCTGCTCACCTACTTTTACTATTTTTCCCACTATTTCGTGTCCGGGTACCATCGGATACATGGAATTTCCCCACTCATTACGCACCTGGTGTATATCAGAATGGCATACTCCGCAGTAAAGGATCTCAATTTGTACATCGTGTGCACCTACCTCTCTTCTCTCCAGGTTCCATGGCCCCAGGGGGGTGGTAGCATCTTGTGCCGCATATGCTTTTGTTGCAATCATGATAATAACATTTTATGCAAGTTACAACACCCAAACGAAATGAAAGTTTACCCCGGTAGAAAGGATTGTCTTAAAAGTTTACTGTTTTTTGTATAAATTATACAACAATGCACCTGTGGCGGGGAGACCTTTATGCCCCCGGTAGCTGGTCAGTAATAACCCTGCGGAACTTAATAATTTAATCATTTCAAAAAAGGAACACATGAAGATCATTATAGTAGGCGCCACTGGTACTATTGGTAAAGTTGTAGCCGCGGAACTAGGCAAAAGACATGAAATTATAGGGGTGAGTGCACATAACAGCCCCGTAAAAGTGGATATTACTTCGGCTGCTTCAATTGCAGCGATGTTTAAAGCTGTAGGCCCCTTTGATGCTTTAGTAAGCGCCAGCGGAGGCGGTTACTGGGGAAGTTTTGAGAAGATGACGGAGGAGGATTTTTACCTGGGGATCAAAAGTAAGATGATGGGGCAGATTAACCTGGTGCTGGAAGGCAGGAAATATATCCGTCCTAATGGTTCTTTTACCCTTACTACCGGTATCCTGGCAGAAGATCCTGTAAAAGATTCGTGCAACCTGGCCGTAGTAAATGCGGCTGTAAATGCTTTTGCAGTGTCTGCTGCGATGGAGTTGGGTAATGGTGTTCGCATTAATGCGGTAAGTCCCGGAGTAGTAGAAGATTCCCGCGAAAAGTTTGGACCCATCTTTCCGGGGCATGTGCCGGTGAGCATGGAAAGGGTAGTGGCTGGTTTTGTAAAAAGTGTGGAAGGGATGGTGACCGGACAGGTGATAAAAGTTTATTAACGGCAGGTAGGTATTAGCTGCATGTTAACTTCAGGAAAGCAGGATGCCTGCCGGCCGCTTTTTCATAATTTATTGTTCAAATAAAGGAGTTGTATGCTAAGTTACTGGGAAAAGCAAAGTTTACTGGAGTATGATCATATCATATTAGGTAGTGGTATTGTAGGGCTATCCACAGCGATCAGCATAAAGGAAAAAAGCCCCGGTGCGAGGGTGCTGGTACTGGAAAGGGAAATATTGCCTACCGGTGCCAGCACAAAAAATGCAGGCTTTGCCTGTATAGGCAGTCTTACAGAAATATTATCCGACCTCAAAACAATGCCTGCTGCTGAAGTGCTTGCGCTGCTGGCATTACGGCAAAAGGGACTGCGTATGCTGCGTCAGCGGATAGGGGATCATAATATGGAATACCAGGAAAAGGGTAGCTATGAGCTGATAGGAACAGCACAACTACCTGCCCTGGAGCAGCTGGACCTGGTAAATGAGCTGTTGTATCCCGTGCTGGGAGGGAAAGCGTATACCATGGCCAGTGAAAAAATAGCGGCATTTGGTTTTAATACTGCCTACAC
Source organism: Chitinophaga sp. H8 (assembly GCF_040567655.1). Taxonomy (NCBI): domain Bacteria; kingdom Pseudomonadati; phylum Bacteroidota; class Chitinophagia; order Chitinophagales; family Chitinophagaceae; genus Chitinophaga; species Chitinophaga defluvii. The sequence goes on from NZ_JBEXAC010000002.1 coordinate 3,050,674, forward strand.
CCAGGCATTGGTACAGAATAATTACGAAGGGGAGCTGCATACCGGCAAAATGATGCGTACCCTCATTGATATCGCTATTGATAAGGGGGTGGAAATTAAAACCGGCTGTACCGTTAGCCATATTGAAGAGTTACAGACAGGCGTTAACGTTGTAGTGCCTGTTGGTATGCTTCAGGAGGAAGTTGTTTTTACCTGCCATCATCTCGCAGTTTGTACCAATGCCTTTACTCAAAAGCTACTGCCGGAGCTGGATATTGCCCCGGGACGTGGACAGGTACTTCTTACTGAACCTGTCAGAGGGTTACCATTTACAGGTGTTTTTCATATGGATGAAGGGTATTATTATTTCCGGGAATTAGAGGGGCGGGTATTGTTTGGAGGGGGGCGTAACCTGGACTTTTCCGGAGAAACGACTACCACTTTTGAATTTAACTATCTTATTCAGCAGGAGCTTGAAGAAAAGCTGCGCACCATCATTTTACCGCATCATCCTTTTAAAATAGCCGACCGCTGGGTAGGGATCATGGCCTTTGGTGCTACCCGGGAGCCAATTATCCGGCAGCATTCCCGCAATATTTACCTGGGCGTCCGGATGGGCGGAATGGGAGTGGCAATTGGCACTGCCGTAGGAGCACAGCTGGCCGGTATGATGGCATAATCCGGAAAACCTTTTATTTGATTGGTACCTGACTGATATTTTCTCTTTTCCTGATAGATAATTACCCCTGGCTTGTAATAGCTATTACCGATCGCTATATTTAGTCAATTATTCTTCAGTTATGAAAATCAGCTACAGTTACTGTACCCTGTTTATATTACTGTTTGCACAGCCTTTGCTGGCACAGGAGTTTACTCCGCTGAAACTATGGTATACCCAGCCGGCCAAAGACTGGCGGGAAGCGCTGCCGGTAGGCAATGGCCGTTTAGGTGCTATGGTATACAGCCATCCCGAAAAAGAAATTATCCAGATCAATGAAGAGAGTGTATGGGCGGGTGTGAAATTCAATGATGCCAATCCTAATTCATTGAAAGTGCTGGACTCAGTCAGGCAATTGCTGTTTGCAGATAAGAATGAAGCCGCTTCCGAGCTGGCAGCGCCTAATATGCTTGCTGTAGATGGGGAGAACTCCACCCGCATAGCCCGTAGTTTCCGCTCTTATCAGACATTAATGAACCTGAACATCTTACCCGGAGGCAGCGGTTATACAGATTACCGCAGGGAGCTGGACCTGAATACAGGTATTGTAACCAGCCAGTACAAGGTGGATGGCATCCAATACCGGCAGGAGGTGTTTGCTACTGCTCCGGGTAATATCCTGGCCGTTAGAATCACCAGTAGTAAACCAGGTGCCCTGCATGCTACTTTATTCCTTAACAGGCCTGATCCCAGAATGGCTGCCATGCTTTATACGGATTGCAGTACCAGGGTATGGGAGGGGAATAAATTGTTGTTATCCGGGCAGATCGATGATAAAAATGATCAGGAAGATAAAGGACCGGAAGGAAAGCACATGAAATTTGCGGGTGCCGTGTTGGTAAAACCGGAAGGTGGCCGCCTCACAGCAAAAGGAGATAGCCTGGTAGTGCAACATGCCAATGCCCTGGTGTTATATATTGACGGGGCTACGAACTATGATTTTGCGCACCTGTCTATTGCCAATCATATTGATCCGGTGAATAAGCTGAAAGTAAGTATGCAGCAACATGCATCCAAGAGCTATGCACAGCTGAAGGCTGCACATATTGCTGATCATAGCAGTTATATGAAGCGGGTTAATTTTCAGCTCTCAGGTAATGAGGCAACAAAGGAAGACCTCCCTACGGATGTACGCCTGAATGCGGTAAAGAAGGGCGCCTATGATCCTTACCTGACTACTTTACTTTTTCAATATGGCAGATATCTGTTGCTCGGCAGCTCCCGCAAACCGGGACTGCTGCCAGCCAATTTGCAGGGTATCTGGAGCAATCATATAGAAGCACCCTGGCAGGCCGACTTCCATACTAATATTAACCTGCAAATGAACTACTGGCAGGCGGAAGTGGCCAACCTGCCGGAAACCACCACGCCATTGTTTGCATTCATGGACAATATCCGGGAACAGGGCCGTATTACTGCCAGGAAAATGTATGGCGCCCGTGGATGGGTAATGCACCACGCTACAGATGCATTTGGTAAAACCGGCCTGCAAAATGCAATGTATTACGGTACTTTTCCAATGGCCACGGCATGGATGTGTTTACATTTCTGGGAGCATTATGCATTTACGGGCAACCAACAATTTCTTGAAAAAGAAGCATATCCTGTGATGAAGGAGCACGCCTTGTTTATCAAGGACTTTTTAATAAAAAGTCCGGAAGGTTATCTGGTCACTTCTCCAGCCTATTCTCCTGAAAACTCCTTCAAACATCCCGTTACAGGAAAAGGGGAATCACTCACCTATGGTCCTACTATGGATAACCAGATTATCAGGGAATTTTTGAAACAGTATATAGCAGCAGCCCACCTGTTAAACAAGGATCAGCAGTTTGCAGACAGTATGCAAGCCATCATGAATCAGTTGCCACCTACCCGCCTGGGTAGGGATGGCCGTATTATGGAGTGGATCAAAGCATATGAGGAACCTGAACCGGGGCATCGTCATATGTCGCATCTGTTTGGCCTGCATCCTGGCACACAAATCAATGAAACCACACCTGAGCTGTTGGCCGGTGCACGTAAAACGCTGGAATACCGCTTGTCACATGGTGGAGGGCATACTGGCTGGAGCCGTGCCTGGATCATTAATTTTTATGCCAGACTAAGGGATGGGGAAAAGGTGTTTGAAAATGTACAGGCATTATTTGCCAAATCCATTTACAGTAATTTATTTGATGATCATCCTCCTTTTCAGATTGATGGCAACTTCGGTAGTGGAGCAGGCATTGCAGAGGCACTGCTGCAAAGCCAGGAGGAGGATCTTGATTTGTTACCGGCATTGCCCGCCGCCTGGAGTGAAGGAAATATTACCGGTCTTAAAGCCCGGGGTGGGTTTACGGTAGCTATGACATGGAAAGCACATCAGCTGGTGGAGGCCAGGATCACTTCTCAGACAGGGCAGGCTATCAAAGTAAGGTATCAGGATAAAGTAACTACCATACAACCGGCTAAAGGGGCTACGGTAACACTGAATGCAAGTTTGAACAATAAATAAACAATGAACAATACCATGCGATGTCTTAAGTTTTTACTCTTGTTATTGATGCCATTCAGTCTGATGGCACAAACCAAAAAGTACCAGCCTACGTGGGAATCAATCGACAGCAGGCCTGTACCTGGCTGGTTTGAGAACGGAAAGTTTGGCATTTTTATTCACTGGGGGATGTATTCTGTACCTGCATGGGCGCCTAAAGGCGTATATGCGGAATGGTATCAGCATTGGCTGCAGTCTAAATCCCTGTTCGGGAAAGGTAAGTTTACCGGCACAGAAGTAGCCGATTACCATAAGAAAATGTTTGGCGAAAACTTTTCCTACTATCAGTTTGCCGATCAGTTCAAGGCTGAAAGTTTTGAACCGGATGCCTGGGCCGACCTGTTTAAAAAGTCGGGTGCCAGGTATGTAGTGCTTACCTCCAAACATCACGAAGGATTTGCACTCTGGCCCAGCAAAGAAGCGAGCAAAGCATTTGGCCGCCCATGGAATGCCATGGATGCCGGCGCCAAACGTGATCTGCTGGGAGACCTGACCACAGCGGTTAAAAAAACAGGTCTTAAAATGGGATACTATTATTCTCTCTATGAATGGTATAATCCCTTGTATAAGCAAGATGTGAACAGTTATGTGGACAATCACATGATGCCGCAGCTGAAAGAACTGGTCAACAATTACAAACCGGATATTATCTGGCCTGATGGAGAATGGGATCAAACCGATACCACCTGGAAATCCAGGGAGTTTTTATCCTGGCTGTATAATGATTCACCAGTAAAAGACAGCATCGTGGTAAATGACCGCTGGGGAAAAAAGGCAAGGCATAAACACGGTGGTTACTATACCACCGAGTATGAAGCAGGCGCTACTTTCAACAAGCCCTGGGAAGAATGCCGGGGTATTGGGTATTCCTTCGGCTATAACAGGAATGAAGATATCAGTGACTATAACTCACCACAAACCCTGGTGCTGATGCTTACTGATATTGTGAGCAATGGTGGTAACCTGTTGCTGGACATCGGGCCGGATGCTCATGGTAAAATACCCCCTATTATGCAGGAAAGATTGCTGCAGGTAGGTAAATGGCTGGACGTAAACGGAGAAGCCATTTATGATACCCGCAAATGGAAACAGGCGGTGCAATGGTCCGCTGGCGACAGGAATTGGAAACCCAAAGGCGGTGGCTATGTAGGAGGGGATTTTATTCTGAAACAAACGGTAGATCCGGATCCGGGTTTTGCTGTAAAGGAAATCTTCTTTACCTCAAAAGGCAAGGATGTATATGCTATCGTACCACGTATGCCGGAGGGCAAGCTGGTGATAAAAAATGTAACACCTGCCACCGGTACTACTGTTACCATGCTGGGTATTAACAAGCCCCTGAAATGGAAACAACTGAAAGATGGGATAGAAGTGGCTGTTCCCAAACTGTCTGTTAATGAGGTGCCCTGCGAGTATGCATATACCTTTAAATTAACGAACGTTAAATAAAATATTCAATTGACTGGTATTCATCGGCTAGCTCAAAAACCTGAATTTTCATACATAGCAACCGCAGTGGTAGCTGCGGTTGTTTTATTAAATGTATTTTGTACGTTTTTTATTATTGTAAATTGTACATTTAAAAATTAGTTTACTATCTTGATCTGTTATTTTTTATAACCACGTATGAATTTTTATGGAAAAGAGCTTACACTTATTTGATTACGCTGTCTTTTTGATATACTTCTTTATAGTAGCCGGATATGGTTATTATATCTATCAGAAAAAGAAAAAATCCAGTACAGACACCAAAGACTTTTTTCTGGCAGAAGGCTCTCTTACCTGGTGGGCTATCGGTGCTTCCCTCATTGCTTCCAATATCTCTGCTGAGCAGTTTATAGGGATGTCTGGTTCTGGCTTTGCGATGGGGCTGGCTATTTCCACTTATGAGTGGATGGCAGCAGCTACTTTGCTGGTGGTGGCGATCTTTTTCCTGCCTATTTACCTTAAAAACAAGATTTATACCATGCCGCAGTTCCTGGAACAGCGGTATAACCAAACGGTAAGCACGATTATGGCAGTATTCTGGTTACTGCTGTATGTAGTCGTGAACCTGACGTCTATTCTGTATCTGGGCGCACTGGCTATTAATACGATTTCAGGTATTAACTTTTACGTGTGTATGTCGTTGCTGGCCTTGTTTGCCATATTCATTACGCTGGGTGGTATGAAGGTAATCGGTTATACGGATGTGATACAGGTATTTTTCCTGATACTGGGGGGCCTGGCCACTACATATCTGGCACTTACCCTGGTAGCAGAACACTTCGGCCAAACCGGGGTGATCAACGGTTTTAAGCTGATGACGGAGCATTCACAGGACCATTTCCATATGATCTTAAAAAAGGATGATCCGCATTACCTGGATTTACCAGGATTATCCATCCTGGTAGGGGGGATGTGGATTGTAAACCTGAACTATTGGGGATGTAATCAGTACATCACACAAAGGGCGTTGGGAGCCGATCTGAAAACAGCGAGAAACGGATTACTGTTTGCCGGATTCCTGAAGATGCTGATGCCGCTGATTGTAGTATTACCAGGTATTGCTGCATTTGTATTACACCAGCAGGGAATGTTCCAGACAGAAATGGTAAAGGGAGGAGAACTGAACCCTGATAATGCCTATCCCGTATTGTTAAACCTGCTGCCGGTAGGATTAAAGGGGCTGGCCTTTGCAGCCTTGACAGCCGCAGTAGTTGCCTCGCTGGCCGGGAAGGCGAACAGTATCGCCACAATTTTTTCTCTGGATGTTTATAAGAAGATATTTAATAAGGACGCCGATGAAAAGCAGGTAGTAAAAATGGGCCGTACCGTAGTGATCGTTTCCCTGTTGATCGCTATAGCGCTTTCCAACTTCCTGGGGATTGATAAAAAGGGTGGTTTCCAGTTTATACAGGAATATACCGGCTTTGTATCTCCGGGTGTCTTTGCCATGTTTATACTAGGTTTTTTCTGGAAAAGAACGAACTCCAGCGCTGCTTTATTTAGTATGATTGTTGGGTTTGTTTTGTCCATCCTGCTGAAATTTATTCCTATGTGGGTAGACTTGTCCGGCCTTTACAGTATTGGCTTTGCCGTACCTAATGCTGCCGGGGTATATGAAATTCCTTTTATAGACAGGATGGGAATTGTATTTGTAATCTGTGTAGTGGGAATGGTGATTATTTCCCTGGCAGATCCAAATAGTAAAAACAATCCTAAGGGCCTGGAGATAGATGCGTCTATGTTTAAAACATCTACGCCGTTTACAATAGGCGCCTTAATTATTTGTGGATTACTGGCCGCACTGTATACTGTTTTCTGGTAAATGGGCGGATAACAATTTTTAAATAGCATTGCATGTATTTTATTGGGTATGATATAGGTTCTTCCGCTGTGAAAGCAGCTTTGCTGGATGCAGATACGGGCAAATGTGTGGCCGCTGCGGTGAGTCCCGCACGGGAAATGGCCATACAGGTACCACATGCCAACTGGGCAGAGCAGGATCCGGAAAGCTGGTGGCAGGAGGTAATCAACGCTACCAACCTGCTCCGGCAGCAATATACCTTTGATCCCATGAAGGTGAAAGGTATTGGTATTGCCTATCAGATGCATGGGCTGGTATGTGTGGATAAAAACCAGCAGGTATTAAGACCATCTATTATCTGGTGCGACAGCCGGGCTGTGGAAACCGGTAATCAGGCATTTACTGCGCTGGGAGAAAAATACTGTCTGCAGCACCTGCTGAACTCACCCGGCAATTTTACAGCTTCTAAGTTACGTTGGGTACAGGAAAATGAACCGGAAGTGTATGCCCGTATCCATAAGATCATGTTGCCGGGCGATTTTATTGCCATGCGCCTTACCGGTGATGCCTGTACTACCATATCGGGATTGTCTGAAGGTGTTTTCTGGGATTTTAGTACCCAAAGCATTTCGGCAGCCCTGCTGGAGCATTACAAAATTGATCCGTCACTATTGGCAGATATCGTTCCCACCTTTGGGTTACAGGGTACATTGTGTACTGCAGCTGCTACGGTACTGGGATTAGCAGTGGGTACCCCGGTTACTTACCGTGCAGGCGATCAGCCCAATAATGCTTTTTCGCTCAATGTATTACAGCCTGGAGAAGCTGCTACCACAGCCGGTACTTCAGGGGTGGTGTATGCGGTACATGATCAGCATGCCTTTGATGACCGCAGCAGGGTGAATGCTTTTGTGCATGTTAATAACACTTCGGAGCATATCCGTAATGGAGTATTAATGTGCCTGAACGGCACCGGTATCCTGAATACCTGGCTGAAAAACATAGCTGGTAATATCAGTTATGATGAGATGAATGTCATTGCCTCCCAGGCGCCTGTGGGTGCTGGTGGACTTCAGGTATTCCCGTTTGGGAATGGTGCGGAACGTATTCTTGAAAATAAGAATATAGGCGCTACAGTTAGCAACCTGAATTTTAATGTGCATGGCAAAGCGCATCTGTTGCGTGCTGGGCAGGAAGGAATTGTATTTGCACTGGCTTATGGGGTAGATATCATGGCCGGGATGCAATTGAATATACACCGGGTTAGAGCTGGTCATGCCAATATGTTCCTGAGCCCTTTATTCCAGGAAGCGTTTGCCAATACGATGGATGTGGTGATTGAACTGTATAATACAGATGGTGCGCAGGGAGCAGCCCGTGCAGCCGGTGTAGGAGCAGGGCATTATGAGCTGGCAGATGCCTTCCGGGGTATGGAATGTATTGCTACCATTCAACCGGAACCCAAAAAGAAAGCGCTGTATCAGGATGCTTATGGAGCATGGCTGACAGCACTGGCTCAAAAAATTAACTAATTTATCTTATCTGCTTACCGCAGGAATTAAAAATGCAATGTTATGAGTATTACATTAGGTAACCAGGAGTATTTTAAAGGTATTGGCAAAATCAAATATGAAGGCCCTCAGTCAGATAATCCGCTGGCATACAAATGGTATGATGAGAACAGACTGATTGGTGGTAAATCAATGAAAGAATTATTCCGTTTTGCGGTGTCTTACTGGCATACGTTCTGTGGCACAGGGGGAGATCCTTTTGGGCCTGGCACCAAAGCATTTCCCTGGCTGGCGGCCAATGATGCTGTACAAAGCGGTAAGGATAAAATGGATGCTGCCTTTGAATTTATTACCAAACTGGGTGTGCCTTACTATTGTTTTCATGATATCGACCTGATAGATGAAGGCGCCTCTTTGCGTGAATATGAAAGCAGGATGCAGCAGATAGTGGATTATGCAAAACAAAAGCAGGCAGCCAGCGGGGTAAAACTGTTGTGGGGTACTGCTAATGTATTCAGTAATCCGCGTTATATGAACGGAGCAGCTACCAACCCAGATTTTTCGGTATTAGCTTATGCCGGTACGCAGGTAAAAAATTCACTGGATGCTACAATCGCATTAGGAGGCGAGAACTATGTATTCTGGGGTGGCCGGGAAGGATACATGACCCTGCTGAATACCAATATGAAAAGAGAGCTGGATCACCTGGGCCGCTTTTTGGGTGTAGCACGTGATTATGCCCGTAAACAAGGATTTAAGGGCACCTTTTTTATTGAGCCTAAACCTTGTGAGCCTACCAAGCACCAATATGATTATGACAGCGCTACGGTAATCGGCTTTTTGCGTCAGTATGGTCTGGATAAAGACTTTAAACTAAATATAGAAGTAAACCACGCTACCCTGGCGGGGCATACCTTCCAGCATGAACTGCAGATCGCGGCAGACAATGGTATGCTGGGAAGTATTGATGCTAACCGGGGTGATTATCAGAATGGCTGGGATACAGACCAGTTCCCCATGAACCTCAATGACCTGATCGAAAGTATGCTGGTGATCCTGGAAGCAGGTGGATTTAGCGGGGGAGGGGTAAACTTTGATGCTAAAACACGCCGTAATTCTACTGATCTGGAAGATATTTTTCATGCACATATCGGTGGGATTGATACGTTTGCCCGTGCGGCTATTGTGGCGGAAAAGGTACTGCAACAATCCGCTTACAAGCAATTCCGGAAGGACAGGTATGCCTCTTACGACAGTGGCAAAGGAAAAGAATTTGAAGAAGGGAAACTGACCCTGGAAGACCTGCGTGACTTCGCCATCGCCAATGGGGAACCCAAACAGATAAGTGGTAAGCAGGAGTGGCTGGAAAATATTATTAACCAGTATATTTAACAACGATACGTTCTTATAAAGCAGCAAGACAGGCCTGATATCAGGCCTGTCTTGCTGCTTTATACCTATACGCCATGAAGCCTGCCCCAAGTAGCGCTGGTCCCGTTTGCACTTCCGCCCATTAATAGGTATTTTGCCTGCTATTCAATAAGCCGTTTTATGACATTTAGCATACATACTTATCAACACGCAGGTTTTGAAATCACCGCACTAACAGACAACAGCAATGGTACAAAAGTAGAAATTGTGCCGGCACAGGGTGCCTTGCTGCATGCCTTCATTATAAAACATAAGGGGGGCGACCTGAATATTATTGACAGTTACGATAGTTTGCAGGATTACCAGGAGAACCTCCGGGAGAGCTTTAAAAATGTAAAACTAAGCCCTTTTGCATGCCGCATTCCAGATGCTGTTTACCAGTGGCAACAGCAGGAGTATACCATAGAAAAAACGGTAGCGCCGGGTAAGGCTATTCATGGCCTGCTGTATGATGCTGCTTTTGTTATTACAAAGCAGGAAACAAACGAACATTTTGCGGCGGTGACCCTGGAGTACAGCTATAAGGGGCAGGATGCGGGCTACCCCTTCCATTATATCTGCAAAGCGGTATACCGGTTGTTGCCTGAGAATAAACTGGAAGTAACTACCACCATTGAGAACCATGGGGCCAGTCCTATGCCACTAATGGATGGATGGCATCCCTATTTTACAACGGGTTCGCCGGTGGATGAACTGGAGCTGGCATTTGCCTCCAGCGAAATAGTGGAATTTAATGCACAACTGATCCCCACCGGGAAATTATTGCCCTATCGCGACTTTCAGCAAAGCCGCTCTTTAGCAGGGGTAAACCTGGATAATTCTTTTATGCTTGATTTCACACAATCTTCACCGTTATGCACACTGCGTGATCCCAAAAAGGATATCACGATTTCTTTTTATCCTGGTACCAGATATCCGGTATTACAGATTTATATTCCCCCGCATCGTAAGAGTATTGCCATAGAAAGCCTTACCGGTGCGCCCAACGCATTTAATAACGGGATGGGATTGCTTACCCTGGATAGTGGAAAAAGCATGGTGTTTCATACGGCCGTACAGGTGAAAGGATAGTGAATTCTATTTTGGCACAGTATTTGTTTTAAGGGTATTATAATTCATTGTTTACCCAATATTTCATCCATTATTCCCCAAGCATTTCATCCGCCCCAACGGTTTCATTCATTGCCCAAATATTTTTCATCCACCCCCAATGTATTTTGTCCATTCCCCCAAAACTTTCATCTGGACCCCATTTATTTGTAATTATTCATCCTCCCCATAAAAAATCCTCTCTTAAAATGAGAGGATTTTTTTGTTTTATTTAACAGGCAGGCGGGTCCGAAATTTGTAATAATGCCTATTTTGTAGCCCTATCTGTACAGTAAGTTAATATTTTAGCTATGATACATTGTTTACGCATATTGATAGTAGGTTGTTTTCTCAGCATTGCCATAGTGCCACTGGCGAAAGCCCAGGTTACGGTAACCGGGATGATTACGGATAAGGATAATAACCTGGTATTGCCCTATGCGTCCATATTTAATAAAAATACCAATAAAAGAACAACATCAGATCAGGGTGGTTTTTATAAAATAGCTGCCAGCCGTAATGATGTACTTATATTTTCCTTTCTGGGTTATAAATCTGATACGTTAACCGTACTGGAAAGCAGTGGTACTGAAACCCTGAATGTAAAGATGGAAGTAGCAGGTAAGTTTCTGAAAGGAGTAGAAGTAACCACAAAATACACGCCTTATCAACTGGATTCCATGGCGCGGCGGGAACAATATGGTAATATTCTGAACAACGCTGATAGTAAGCTGGTAGGAGGAAGGGGTAATACTCCGGAAGGGGCAGGTATCACTATTAGTCCAATTACCCGGTTTTCTAAAAAGGAAAAGCAGAAAAGAGAATTTAAGAAACTGTTTGATAAAATGGAGAAGGAGAAATATATAGATTCCCGGTTTACACCATTGCTGGTAAGCCAGGTAACCGGATTAAAGGGAGATTCACTTCAGCTGTTTATGCGCGACAATTATCCGGATTATGATACCATGCGGGTACTTAATCACCAGGATCTGCTTTACTGGATAACAGATAAGTATAAAGCCTGGAAGAAATGATAAAATACTTGATCATATTTTAGAAAAGGCCACCTGTTTAACAGGTGGCCTTTTCTGTCAGACAGGTTTCTAAAACATACCAGCAGCGTGAGGAGAAGAACAAAGCGTTGTCGGTTTTGTTCTATTTCAGGTATCTGTATCATTTTACCTTTACCATTATCTTATTACCATGCATACATTCATTAACATTTTTCTGGCCATTACCACGATTGCCACTGCACTGATGGCGGGCCTGTTTTACGCGTATTCCTGTTCCGTAAATCCGGGCCTGGGCCGGTTGCCGGATATCATGTACCTGTCGGCTATGCAGTCAATCAACCGGGCCATTCTCAATCCTGTATTCTTTGCCGGATTTATGGGTGCATTGGTGTTATTGCCGGTATGCACCTGGCTGCACTATGGTACGCCTTTGTCTGTACGGTTCTGGTGCCTTCTGGCTGCTACCGCAGTATATGTAATCGGGGTATTTGGGGTAACGGTAGCCGGAAATATTCCGCTGAATCAGGCATTGGATGCATTCAAAATAGATCCTGCGGCTATTGAGGCGATGGCACGGCAAAGGGCTGCTTTTGAAGCCAAATGGAACAGTTGGAACACGGTCCGGACAGTTGCGGCTATTGCAACAGCCATCCTGACGATTATTGCCTGTATATGCGCGCCTGGGGAAGGAGCCAAAAGTTAAAGACAGTTGCTGGCTGTAAAAATAAAAGAAGGCTACCCTGCGCAGGGTAGCCTTCCTTGTTTATACTAAAAAACGGCTATGAATATGGAGAGGAACCTTAGTTATATACTTTCACCATATACACAAACTCTTCGAGTTTCTTGATCTGGTCTACCCGGCTCATACCTTCCAGGTTATTTCTGTGGTTCCATTCTTTTTTAGGCAGTTTATCTTTCGGCATTTCTTCCAGCAGGCGTTTCAGATGGGCTGATTTTACTGCAAAAGCGATCCCGTCCGAAGTCGTTTGTTTGCCGGTAATGATACCTACTACATTACCCTTGCTGTCCATCAGCGGAGCGCCACTGTTGCCCGGATTTACAGGGATAGACACCTGGTAGGCTGCCGTATCTCCGTTAAAACCGGTTTGTGCACTGATATAGCCTTTACCATAAACGATTTCATCGCGGGGGAATCCCATGGTAAATACTTCTTCACCCAGGTGAATATTTTGTGGTTTCAGTGCGTAAGGGAGGGTATGTGATTTAAACGTAGAGTCAGATACCTTTAATATAGCCAGGTCGCTGGAGATATCTTCAAAGATACTGACTGCTTTATAGGCCTCTCCTTTATTATTCTGTACATATAAAGAATCGGCGCCGGCCACTACATGGTAGTTGGTGATGATATATCCGTTGCCGGATACTGCAAAGCCGGTTCCGCCATAAGTACCTGGATTTTTAGGCGCTTTGGGCGTATTCTTAATATCATTCATCAGGGCGTTCTGGGAACGTTGTATATTATTAAGGACCCTTCTAACGTCTTCATATTGTGCAGTAGCCTTATTTTTAGAGGCATTTTGCATAACAGCGATCGTAGAGAGGGAGGTAACCAGGGCTATACAGGCTGCAGCAGCCAGGTTGGTAAATGTTTTTCTGCGCATGGACACTACTTTGCCCTGTACAGGCTGGGCGGCGGCACGGGCTGCTGTCATATCCATAGACTGATGGATCCGGTCCAGTTTTTTGCGCAATGCGATACGCTGGCCATAGCCCCCCAATTGTTGCAGAAATAACTCGTGATCAATTACTTGCTTGTTAATTAATGGGTTGCTTTGGCGCAGTGCTTCAAATGCTGCTTTTTCCTGTACGCTCATCTCACCTTCCAGATAGCGTTCTATTTCGCGTAGTAAAATCAAGTCTTCTTTCATCGCCGCTCGCCGCTTTAAGTATTATCAATGTTTATATTGCTCAAAAAATATTTTCTTCAACCGCATCAGGCACTTATACTTCTGGTTTTTGGCATTTTCCGCGTTTGTATAGCCAAATTTTTCTGCAATGTCCTGCATAGATTTCTTATGCAGGTAATAGTCTTCCAGAATCGTTTTACAAGGTTCTCCTATGCTCCCCAGGGACTCTTCCATGATTTTGAACTGTAAATCTTTCGATTCGTGTTCTGCCATTACATCTTCTGCGGGCGTAACATCTTCCAGCTCAACTGTTAAAGTACTTTGTCCGTAAGACCCCTGGAGCTTCTTTAGCCATAAATGCCTGCTGACGGAATAAAGAAATGTTTTCAGCTTGCTGTATAGGGCAAAATCTTCTTTTTGGGCCTTTTCATATAAAATGATGATCGCTTCCTGGAAAATATCCTTCGCATCATCCTCAGAACCATTATTTAGGAGTACCATCCTTAATATTACCGGAAAGTTTTCTACATAAATGGTTTCCAAGGCTTTATCATCATTCCTAGCTACGCCTGCCAATAATTCCCGGTCCCGTTCTATGTTTTGATTAGTCTTCACTCTTAATACAGTTATATGCTTTTGGTAACCCAAAGTAGCGAAAAAAAAATTTTTTCAAAGATGGGTTACCTTTTCTCAAACCTGGTATAAAGAGTAAATTAATTCAAAAATCCTAAAAACATAGTACAATGAAGAACGCTCTTAAAATTGGTTTCTTAGCACTTTCTTTCGGTTTATTCGTAGTTGCATGTGGCGAAGGCGCTAAAACCGGCGAAGCTGCTGATTCAACTGCAACCGCTGCATCTCAGGCTATCGATTCTACAGCTAACGCTGCTCAGACTGAAGTTAACGCTATCGCTGATTCTGCTAATCAAGTTGTTGATTCTATCAAAGCTGCTGCTGATTCAGTAAAACACTAATTCAGGCAAAGCAATTAAAGGTTTTAATAATAGCCGCTGTCCTTAACCGGGCAGCGGTTTTTTTATGCCCCCAAGGGCCATATTGCAAGTTTTGTTAGATAATATTTAAGAGGATAGGGGTGATATTGAAAAATATGTAATTTTTGTTCTTGGGGTTTGGATAATTCAAATCGTGGCGTATTTTTGTTCTGCAATTAAAAATTGATATGACAACGCAATCGACCTTTGGATACTTTTTTGGTTTTTATTATTTCTGTTTCCAGAAATAGGAGGGTCGTTTGTAAGAAGATAAAAGAACTAACAAAAAGGGCCTCCTGATCAGGAGGCCCTTTTTTAATTTATACACAAATCATTATATGTTACATCAGAGTTTCACCAGTTACTTTTTTTACTTTTTCTTTTACTTCTTTTTTGCGAAGAAGCAAGGGACTCTTTTGTAATAAGCGAATCAACATAAAAATTACAATAAAAGGGTCCCGCAGAGCCGGGACCCTTTTTATTTCATATTTCCGAATCAGCCCTGTATGACCGTCAGATAAGGTGCTGAATATCAAAAAGATTAAATATTTTATATCATATGCGTATTGCCATACAAGGATTTGAAGGATGTTTCCACCAGGTAGCTGCCCGGGGATATTATGGGAAACAGGTAGAAATTGAATCCTGCGCTTCTTTCTCAGAACTGGTAAAAAAAGTAAAGCAGCAACCGGATGTAGATGCTGGCATCATGGCGATTGAAAACTCCATAGCAGGCAGTATCCTGCCTAATTACAGCCTCCTGAAAAATTCCGGGCTGCACATCACCGGGGAAATTTACCTGCAAATACACCAGCACCTGATGGTATTACCTGGTCAAACCCTGGCAGATATCAAAGAAGTGCATTCTCATCCTATGGCATTATTGCAATGCATTGATTTTCTGGAGCAATATCCCCATATGAAGCTGGTGGAAACAGAAGATACCGCCCTGAGTGCCAAACACGTAAGGCAAAAGAAACTGAAAAGCACGGCAGCTATTGCAGGCAAACTGGCGGCAGAAATATTTGAACTGGACATTATCGCGCCTAATATCCAGACCGCAAAAAACAACTATACCCGTTTCCTGGCGGTATCCCGCAATGGGAAAGAACCGGAAGCAGATGCGAATAAGGCCTCTGTATACTTCCAGACTTCCCATGAAAGTGGTGCCCTGGCCAAAGTACTGACAAAGATGGCACAATCAGGTATTAACCTGTCCAAACTGCAATCCTTTCCTATTCCAGCCAAAGAATGGAACTACTACTTTCATGCTGATCTGGAATTTGAAGACCTGCAACATTTCGAGCGGGGACTCAAACAAATCACACCGCTTACCGAACATTTAACAGTACTAGGCATTTATAAAAAGGGAAAAACACATTAATCAATTTATATTTTTTACCAGATGAGCATTCAGATACAGGTAGCCAAAAGATTACAGCACACGGAAGAATACTATTTCTCCAAAAAACTGCGTGAAATAGATGAGATGAACAAAGCGGGTGCGCAGGTAATTAACCTGGGAATAGGTAGTCCTGACTTGCCCCCGCATCCTTCTGTGGTGGCAGCATTGCATGAAAACGCCTTATTGCCCAATACCCATGCGTATCAGGGATATAAAGGTATTCCTGCTTTACGTCAGGCTATGGCTAACTGGTATCAGCATTTTTATCAGGTAACACTTAATCCGGATACAGAGGTGCTGCCGCTGATCGGTTCCAAAGAAGGGATTATGCACATTTGCATGACCTACCTGCAGGAAGGAGATGTGGCCCTGATCCCCAATCCGGGATATCCTACTTACCGCTCTGCGGTACAACTGAGTGGTGCTACTATTGCAGAATATGACCTGGAAGAAAAAAATGGCTGGCTGCCCGATCTGGAAGCGTTGGCTAAAACAGATCTGAGTAAGGTAAAGCTGATGTGGGTGAACTACCCGCATATGCCTACCGGTGCACGGGTGAATAAAACTTTTGCCAAAGCATTGATCGCTTTTGCCAAACAGCATCAGATCCTGATCTGTCATGATAACCCCTATAGCTTTATCCTGAATGAACACCCGGAAAGCCTTTTACAGGTAGAAGGGGCCAAGGATGTGGTGTTGGAACTGAACTCCCTGAGCAAATCATCAAATATGGCCGGATGGCGCGTAGGGATGCTGTGCGGAAAGGCCGAATGGATCAATGAAGTGTTGCGTTTTAAAAGCAACATGGATTCCGGCATGTTCCAGCCTGTGCAAATGGCAGCTGTAAAAGCGCTGGAGCTGGGAAAGGAATGGTATGAGGAGCTGAATGCCATCTATACCGGACGCAGGGAGAAGGTATTTGCCCTGCTGCAATTACTGGGATGTACTTTCAGTAAAGACCAGGTAGGACTGTTTGTATGGGCTAAGATCCCGGCAGGTTATACAGATGGCTTTGCCTTGAGTGATGAGGTATTGCAAAAGGCGCATGTGTTCATTACACCTGGTGGCATATTTGGGAGCAATGGCAACGGTTATATCCGCGTAAGCCTTTGTAAAGATGAAAAGGTGTTTGAAGAAGCGATTCAGAGAATAAAGAACATTAAACGGTAATCCTTCACAGATAATTAATCATTCGTAACAGAAATAATATGATCGTAACAGTAGTTGGCGTTGGTTTAATAGGAGGCTCACTGGCTATCAGCCTGAAAGAGAAGGGCCTGGCTAACTGGATCATTGGAGTGGACCAACAGGAAAACAATTTAAAGAAAGCACAGGAGCTGCATATTATTGATGAAGGGGCAGGATTAAAGGATGCGATGCAACGCTCCAAGCTCATTATACTGGCTATTCCGGTAGATGCACTACTGAAAATTTTACCGGATATCCTGGACAATGCTACACCGGATCATGTGATCATGGATGTGGGATCTACTAAAGAAAAAATACTGCAACTCGTTGCCGGTCATCCAAAAAGAGGACGCTTCGTTGCTGCCCATCCGATGGCCGGCACCGAGTATTCCGGTCCTGAAGCGGCTGTCCGGAACCTGTTCCTGCAAAAAACGATGGTATTGTGTGATGTAAAGAACAGCGATGAAGATGCACTGGAAGTGGTGGAGCAGATCGTTGATAAGCTACAGATGCGCCTGGTGTACATGAATGCAGAGGAGCATGATCTGCATACGGCTTATGTTTCCCACATTTCCCATATTACTTCCTTTGCACTGGCATTAACAGTACTGGAAAAAGAAAAAGAACAGGGACGCATATTTGAACTGGCAAGTGGTGGTTTTGAATCTACCGTGCGGTTGGCAAAAAGTTCTCCTGACATGTGGGTACCCATCTTTAAGCATAACCGGAGTAATGTGCTGGATGTGCTGGATGAACATATTCATCAGTTGCAGCAAATGAAAACGCTGCTGGAGGAAGAAGACTATGAAGCGTTTTACAAACTGATCCAGAAATCGAATAAGATTAAAAAGATCCTGAAGTAAAACAGGACCGCATAAACAGGTATTAAAAACTAACAATAAACACAGCGGGCTAAAGCGCATTGATCACAGGCCTGCAATAAATCACATAACAATGGAACAAATCTTAGCAAAAACTAAATTCTCTGATCCGTCTTCTGATAAAAAGCCGTTGATCATCTCTGGTCCCTGCAGTGCAGAAACAGAAGAACAAGTGCTGGCCACCGCACTGGCACTGGCCAAAACCGGCAAGGTGGATGTACTGCGTGCTGGTATCTGGAAACCCCGTACCCGTCCGGGTTCTTTCGAAGGTATTGGTACCAAGGGACTGGCCTGGTTACAAAAAGCACGTGAGCTGACTGCTTTGCCGCTGGCGGTAGAAGTAGCTACTGCTAAGCAGGTGGAAGATGCTTTGCATTTCGGTGTAGACATTTTGTGGGTAGGTGCCCGTACCACAGTAAACCCTTTCTCTGTACAGGAAATAGCAGATGCCCTGAAAGGAGTGGATACTACTGTTTTGATCAAAAATCCTATCAACCCTGATCTGGAATTGTGGATTGGTGCTGTAGAAAGAATCCAGAAAGCAGGTATCACCAAAGTAGGTTTGATTCACCGTGGTTTTTCCAGCTATGGCAATACCGAATACCGCAATGCGCCAATGTGGCACCTCCCTATCGAATTAAAGCGCCGTATGCCTGAGCTGCCAATGATCTGTGATCCCAGCCATATCTCCGGCCGTCGCGATATCTTACAGGAAGTTTCTCAGGAAGCGATTGACCTGGATTACGATGGACTGATGCTGGAAACACACGTAGATCCGGACAACGCATGGAGCGATGCCAAACAACAGGTGACTCCGGAAAGACTGGCCGAAATACTGGATGGTATTGTATGGCGTCATGAGCGTACTGACAAAAAAGAATTTAACTCTGCACTGGATAAACTGCGTGGACAGATTAATCAGATAGACGATGAAATCATGTTACTGATGGGCAACCGTATGAAAGTAGCAGAGAAAATCGGTCAGTACAAAAAGGAAAATAACGTTACCATCCTACAAACTAACCGCTGGAATGAAATCCTGGACCGTAATATCAAAAAAGGTGAAAAATTAGGTCTGACAAAAGAATTCATCCTGAAATATTTTGATGCGATACACCTGGAGTCTATCAACCGTCAGAATAAAGTAATGAATGATGAAAAATAGTCTTTAGCCCGATAGCTTTTAGCTGTTGGCCATATTGCCGGGAGCTAAAAGCGTCATGCTAAATGCTGGCAGCTAATTACCAAAAGCTTTTATTAAATAAATGAAAACGTTATCATACCAATTCCAGCAACAGGCCACCCGTTATCTGATGGGAGAAAGCCTGTTGCAACTGGGTAATTATGTAGATATTGCCAGAACAGTATTAGTCCTGGATGAAAATGTGGATAAACATTACGGCGACAAGCTGCAGGGCTGGAAAAAGCTGGTCATCCCTGATGGGGAAGATCACAAGAATATGGAAGTATTGCAAGAGATCATTGATGGGCTGATAGAACTGGAGGCAGATCGCAAAACTACACTCGTAGGTATTGGTGGAGGTATGGTAACGGATATGGCTGGTTTTGCCGCCAGTATCTATATGCGGGGCATTCCGTTTGGTTTTGTACCCACTACTTTGCTGGCCCAGGTAGATGCCTCTTTAGGTGGTAAAAACGGGGTGAGCCATGGTAAGCACAAAAATATGCTGGGCATCATCCGTCAGCCGGAGTTTATTTTGTTTGACTACACATTGCCCGCTACCATGCCGGCAGAAGAGTGGCATAACGGCTTTGCTGAAATCATAAAATATGCCTGCATTATGGATGCAGCATTGTTCGATTATCTTGAAGTGAACCGGGACAAAGCGCTGGCTAGAGATGTGGAAGTCCTGGAATTCCTGGTAGAACGGTCAGTAGATAGTAAAACCAAAGTAGTACTGGAAGATGAGCTGGAAACCGGCGCCCGCCGCTGGTTAAACTTTGGGCATACTCTGGGGCATGCAGTGGAAAAGCTGGAAAGTATTGCACATGGAAAAGCGGTAGCCATTGGTATGGTGGCGGCCGCCAAAATTTCTGAGAAACTTACCGGTTTGCCGGTAGAGCAGACGAACCGCCTCATCCGCCTGATAAATGATTATCAGCTGCCGGTTACCCTTACCTCCAATAAGGAAGAAGTATATAACATTTTCAAATTGGATAAGAAGCGGGAAAAGGATGTGATCCATTTTGTTTTATTGGAAGAAATAGGAAAGGCCGTAACGCAGCCAGTGCCTTTGGCAACCCTGAAAGAGTTACTGGAGGAGTTGTAACAACCCCAACCAGGTAAGGATTAGAACGATAATATGGTGGAGGAGTAATTGTCTATAGCGTTACAATGTCCTTCATTGCAAAGATCATAAAATATTATGCAAGTAACTGTATCACCAGCTAGTATAAAAGGCACTGTTACCGCCAATCCGTCAAAAAGTGCCATGCAGCGTGCCGTTGCAGCAGCACTGCTGGCAAAAGGAAAAAGTATTATCCGGAACCCCGGCTTAAGTAATGACTGCCTGGCAGCATTAGGTGTAGCGGAAAATCTGGGTGCCACTGTAAAGCGTGGAGAAGATTATTTCGAGATTACCGGAAATGGTATGCAACCTTCAGCAGCGGAACAACAGCCGGCAAGTACGATCAACTGTGGAGAATCAGGACTGGGTATCCGTATGTTTACCCCTATTGCAGCATTAGCTGCCTCGGCTATCACCATTGATGGTCATGGCAGTCTGGCTACCCGTCCTATGGATTTTTTCCAGGAGGTATTGCCCCAGCTGGATGTACAATGCACCACCCAGGGCGGCAGGCTTCCCCTGAAAATACAGGGGCCGCTGCATCCTAAAGATATTACGATCGATGGTTCACTCAGCTCCCAGTTTCTGACCGGATTGCTGATGGCATATGGTGCCACAGCAGAAGATGTCACTATCACGGTAAAAGACCTGAAAAGCAAGCCTTACATTGCATTAACCCTGCAGTTGATGGCGCATTTTGGAGTGAAGGTGGAACAAAAGAATTTTGAACAATTCCATTTTGGTAAAAAACAAGCCTATAAAGCAGGCGAATATACCGTAGAAGGAGATTGGAGCGGTGCCGCGTTTTTACTGGTGGCGGCTGCAGTAGCCGGCAAGGCAGAGGTACATCATTTAAATACACAATCTGCCCAATCGGATAAAGCGATATTGACAGCGCTGGAAGATGCAGGAGCACAGATGATGCCCGGTATGTTTACCATCATTATAGAAAAGGGTGGATTACAGCCTTTCGAATTTGATGCTACAGACTGTCCGGATCTGTTTCCGCCGCTGGTAGCACTGGCAGCTAACTGCAAGGGTACTACGAAAATAAAAGGGGTGAGCCGGCTGGCACATAAAGAAAGTGACCGTGGCGTAACCCTGCAGGAGGAATTTGGAAAGATGGGCATACGTATTGACCTGCAGGAGGATGAAATGCTGGTACATGGCGGTACAGGTATAAAAGGGGCTAATGTACATTCGCATAATGACCACCGTATTGCGATGGCCTGTGCGGTAGCGGCATTAACAGCTGATGGGCCTGTGGTAATCGAAAATGCAGAGGCCATTAATAAATCATATCCGGAATTTTATGAACATTTGCAGCAGATAGGTGGCAAGGTGAGCATAGCACAACATGCTTAGCAGGCGGGAAGTAATACGCAACAGACAGGTAAAATCCGAAATCATAAATCTTAAATCAAACAGCGGTGAATAGTTTTGGCAGAATTTTCAGGGTAAATGTTTTTGGGGAATCGCATGGAGAAAGTGTAGGTGTAAATATTGACGGATTGCCGGCGGGCATCCCTTTAAGGCAGGAAGATTTTCTGCCGGATCTGTTAAGACGTAAAGCGGGTGCAAAAGGCACTACTCCCCGTAAGGAGGATGATCTGCCATTTATCAAATCCGGTGTATTCAATGACCATACTACCGGTGCGCCTGTTACTATATTGTTTGAAAACAATAATACACGCAGCACGGATTACGAAAAGCTGCGGGAATTTCCCCGTCCTGGTCATGCTGATTTTGTAGCTACCCGGAAATACGGTGGATTTGAAGATTATCGTGGTGGTGGTCATTTCAGTGGCAGGCTTACGCTTAATCTGGTAGCTGCCGGGGTAATCGCCAAAAAGATATTAGGAGAAGGTATACAGGTAAATGCATCTTTGAAAGAAGTAGGCGGACTGGCAGATGCGGAAGAAGGACTGGCGGCAGCGATTGCTGCCAAAGATTCCGTAGGAGGTATCGTGGAGTGTGTGGTGGATGGCTTACCAGTAGGTTTGGGTGAACCATTTTTTGACTCCGTAGAATCCTGTATTGCGCATGCTGCATTTGCTATTCCGGCTATTAAAGGAATAGAATTTGGTGCAGGCTTTGCTGCTGCAAAGATGAAAGGCATAGAACATAATGATGCTATTATAGATGCTTCCGGTAAAACTGCCACCAATCATGCTGGTGGCGTAGTAGGGGGCATTACCAATGGTAACCCCCTGGTATTCCGGGTGGCAGTAAAACCTACTTCCAGTACGCCTAAACCACAACATACGCTGAACATTAAAAGCGGACAGGTGGAAGACTTTAGCGTAAAAGGACGCCATGATCTGTGTATCGCTTTACGCGTACCGGTAGTGCTGGAAGCTGTTACGGCGATGGTGCTGGCAGATTTTATGCTGCTGGAACAGCGTACAGGCAGGATCTGGAAATAGCTGGTAACTCATGATAATAAAGAAAGGGGAACAACGGTATATCGTTGTTCCCCTTTCTTTTCTTTATTTAAACCAACAGGTAATTACTTTTCTATATCCAGCAATTCCACGTCAAAGATTAAAGTGGATCCGGGGCCTATTTTAGCGCCTGCCTGGCGATCACCATATGCAAGGTCGGCAGGAATGAATAAACGCCATTTGGAGCCTACAGGCATTAACTGGAGGGCTTCTGTCCAGCCTTTGATCACACCGCTCACCGGGAAGGAGATAGGTTCTCCTCTTTCTACTGAGCTGTCAAATACAGTACCGTCTATCAGCATACCATGGTAATGTGTTTTTACCTTGTCATTGATAGTAGGTTTGGCGCCGGTACCTTCCTTGATTACCTGGTATTGCAATCCGCTGGCTAATGTTACCACGCCGGCTTTTGCTTTATTTTCTGCCAGGAATTTTTCCCCTTCGGCTTTATTCTTGGTGGCTTTTTCTGTTTTTAATTGTTGCAGATAATTACTAATGCTCATATTGCTCTGTTCTTTTGTTAAAAGTGGAGGATTGTTTTTTAATACATCCTGTATGGCTTTTGCGAGTACAGCAGTATTGATATTTTCCATGCCCTGTGCTTTCAGGTTGTTGGCAATATCCTGTCCTATGCCATAACTCACAGAATCTATGCTGGTTTTTAATAGTTGTTTTGTTGCGGTAGCCGCTGGTTTGGCTGCCGGTTTTGCTTTGGGCTTAGCGGCAGTCTGGCTGTACCCCTGTAAGGAGAATACCGCAAGTGCGCCCAGGAATAGGTACTTTTTAATCATAATAAATAGTGATGTTATCAATTGGGCTTGCAAGTTACTGATTTCGGCGAGTTGATGACACAATGAATTTATTTATTATGTAAGAGGCATACTGGTATGGGGAGGCCGCTGAGGATAGTTATAGCTATGGCATAGCTGGCCCTATCCTATGCAAGGCATAAGTGGTACCAGTGGTAATGGGAGAACGAACGGCCTGGAAATAGTTATTTATACCTGGACCATATTTCGGAGATCTTGTCGCCTTTGGAACTTAATCCGGAATGGTGCCACCGGTTGCCGCTTACGCTGCCGTCAAAGGAAAGCGACATGCCTACACGGCTGTTATCACGGGAGAAGAATTCAATGTTTTCTGTGTATTTGCCATTGGTAAAAGTGTAGGTACCTCCACCGGTGCCAAAAAATTCTTTGGTAGCAGTATTAATAGCAGCCCATTGGAAGTGATTGCCGGATAATATCTTCAGGGTTTTACGCGGGCTTTCCGGAATCGGATGCATCTTCCCGTCCTGTTCCCGTTCTGTAATACGCCAGTTGCCGGCCAATGCTCCTTTACCATCATCTATGCGATGCCAGGTTTCTGGCTTGCCATTGCGGGTAATCACCAGTACATCTTTTTTCAGTTCATAAGGATGCTCCAGGGAACTGCCAATGACATTTTTATCTGCGGTGTGAAATTCAATGGTTTCCTTTACCTGCTTGTTGGCTGCTTTTATGATGCCCCCATGGGTATTGATAAACTTTTTACCAGCTATATCATAGACGGTTTCCATAAAGTAGTCATCTTCAATAATGCGGGTAGTTTGCGGCTGATCACTGCCTGACTGTAATTTCCAGCATCCTGCAAGCTGCTGGGCCTGTGCGGTAAAAATGCCAGCAAACA
The DNA here is from genome assembly GCF_040567655.1 of Chitinophaga sp. H8. Classification (NCBI taxonomy): domain Bacteria; kingdom Pseudomonadati; phylum Bacteroidota; class Chitinophagia; order Chitinophagales; family Chitinophagaceae; genus Chitinophaga; species Chitinophaga defluvii. The sequence goes on from NZ_JBEXAC010000002.1 coordinate 3,074,992, forward strand.
GGATGGTAATACATGCTAAAAGTCTGGCAAAAGGCGGGCGCGTTTTCATAATGTGGAATTTATACAGGCAAGAAAAAATACCGTGGAGTTACTTACGATTGTAAAATATGTAAAATAACTGATACGGGCAACAATTGTCATAAAAAAAGAGGCTGACGGTAAATCAGCCTCTTTTTCTGCTATAAGATAGTAAACCCTGTTTACTTTACGTTCAAAACGGGCAGCAGGATATTGGACGGATGCCCTGCATCGTGTAATATCCGGATGGTAGCCTTCTGATAATCTTTGTCATCAGCAGTATATATATCCGTAAATTTCTGTGGATTACGGTCGGCCAGTGGGAACCAGGAACTTTGTACCTGTATCATTATTTTGTGTCCCTTTTGAAAAGTGTGTGCTATATCAGGCAGCGTAAACTTTACAGTGGCAGGTTGCCCTGGCTCAAATGCTTCCGGTTTTTCGAAGCTGTTACGGAATTTACCCCGCATGATCTCTCCACGTACCAGCATCTGGTATCCTCCCATGGGATAAGTAACGGAGGGTACCCGGCGGTGTTCGGCTGGTGCATCTTCTTCATACTTAAAATCATCCGGGAATACATCTATTACTTTTACAATGAAGTCGGCATCTGTACTGCTGATGCTCACCTGCAGGTCGGCAACAACGGGGCCTGCCAGGGTAATATCCTGTGGCAGCGTGGGTGTTTCAAATACCAATACATCCGGCCTGCGGGCGGCAAAGCGTTGATCATCCGTCATGTAGTTAATCGTACGGCCGGAATGTACGTCTGCCGTATAAGGCACTGGTTTGGCCGGATCACTTACATATTCGCTAAAGCTGTTTGCAGTAATGGGTTTGGTGAAGTCCAGCTTTCCGTTGGCCTGAAGATATAGGGGCGTGGGTGTCATCCCGGCAGGAGGCCATTGCTGGAATTTTTCCCACTTGTTTGCTCCGGTGATGAAAATAGTAGCCTCTGCGATGTCGGGTGCGGCGCCTTTTCCTTTCAGATAGTAGTTAAAGAAGGGCACTTCTATATTATCCGCATACCAGGTAGAAGTGTTGTCACCGAAACGTACATTACCCAGATGGGTACCGTCATTAGCAGCCCATTGTCCATGATACCAGGGGCCCATTACAATGTGGTTATTGGCGCCGGGATTTTGTTTTTCGATGGCCTGGTACGTTTGCCATGCCCCAAAGCAATCTTCTGCATCAAATACGCCGCCTACTTCCAGCATCACCGGTTTGATGTTTTTGAGATGAGGACGTACATTACGTGCCTGCCACCAGGCATCATAAGTAGGATGGGCATACAAGTCCTTCCAGAAAGCAACGGAGTCGCCCATCAGGACAGAAAAGTTTTTTAAGGCGCCTGTTTCCAGGTAAAATTTGTAGTTGTCTTTGGTGTAATATTTAAATGCGGGCGGACTTACCTGTGTGGGCCGTGGATGTGGATAACCAAATGCGGTGTAGAAAGAAAAAGCATCTGCCAGCATAAAGGCACCGTTGTGGTGAAAATCATCTCCGATAAACCAGTCGCTGATGGGGGCCTGCGGACTTACCGCTTTTAATGCGGGATGATTACTTAATGCGGCCATGGTAGAATAGAAACCGGGATAGGAGATACCAAATACCCCCACATTACCATTGTTGCCGGGAAGATTTTTTACCAGCCAGTCAATGGTATCATAACTGTCGCTGGCTTCATCAATATCTTTTTTGCCCTTTTTATCAGGGTTAAAAGGCCGTACATTCACAAAGGTGCCCTCACTCATCCATTGTCCTCTTACATCCTGTATTACCATGATATAACCTTCCCGCAGATACTGATTATAATGATTGCGGTATAACGGACGGAAATCAGTTGCTCCGTAAGGAGCACAGGAATAAGGGGTGCGTGTCATTAAAATGGGATGTTTCACAGCATTATCCTTGGGCAGATAAATGGAGGTGAAGAGCTTTACGCCATCGCGCATCGTAATGTAAACTTCTTTTTTCGTGTAGTTTTGGTACATCCAGAGGGAATCCTGATTGATGGCTTTTGCAATAGTTGGAAATGCAAACAGCACAGCATAGGCCAATAGCAGCCACTTTCTCATATGTGGTAAGTTTAGATAGGGCGGTAAATTACTGAATATTTCAGATTCCGGGTGACGGTTTTACACGGGTGGCAGCAGCTACAGCAGTGATTCCCGGACCTTTTTAGGAAGAGAGGCTACTACCAGGTCGTACGATTTTCTGATCCACTCATATAGCAGCTTATTAGCAATACCGGCTTCCATACTCACAGTATTCCAGTGTTTTTTGTTCATATGATACCCAGGTGTCACCCCTTCATATCTTTCCCGTAATTCCACTGCTTCTTCTGGATCGCATTTTAGATTGACACTCTCAAAGTTGTCAATATCTGTCAGGGCAAATATCTTTCCCATCACTTTATATACCAGGGTTTGTTCTCCGAAGGGAAATTCTTCTGTTACACCGGCCAGCGACAGGCAATAGTCGCGGAATTGTTCAATATTCATATAGTGTTGTTTTAAAGGGTTATCAGGCCTGGGTTATTCATACCCATATGATTGTTGATCTTTCAAAGTTAAGCAGGATTTTACGGAAATTATTTACGGACGAACCAAAAATAAGGAGCGCATCGTTTAAAGATATCCGGATAGAAAGAAGGGCCGACCAAAATTAATGGTCAGCCCTTTTATAAGATTCCCCCACAGGAAGGAGGATGTTAAGCATCCGGTTTATTATACGTTCGCTTCCGCTTCTTTTTCTTTGGTTTCCTCTTCTTTAGGAGCTGGAATGATAATCGAGGCCAGCATAGAGATCACCAATACGCCACCTACAATGCCTAAAGACACTGGAGAAGAGATATGGAAGAATGGCGCAATCACCATTTTGATACCGATGAAGCTAAGAATAATGGCCAGGCCATATTTCAGCAAGCGGAACATGTAGATGAAGTTGGCCAGCAGGAAGTACAAAGCACGCAATCCTAATATCGCAAAGATATTGGAAGTGTACAGAATGAACGGATCGTCGGGAGCAATAGCGAAGATAGCAGGGATGGAATCTACGGCAAACAGTACGTCTGTAAACTCGATTACACCCACTACCACCAGCAGGGGAGTAGCCAGCTTAACGCCATTTTCAATGGTAAAGAATTTATCACCATCAAATTCCTTACTTACCTTAAACATTTTATAGATCACTCTGGCACCAGGGCTTTTGCTGAAATCTTTTTCATCGTCGTCATCCTCACCAGCAAACGCAGATTTGATACCGGCATAGATCAGGAAGAACCCGAACAGGCTGAGTACAACGTTGATCCTTACAGCAGTACCAAAAATGTTCATTTCCGGTAAATAGGTAAGATTGATCAGCCCTACGCCGGTGAAGATAAAGATGGCGCGGAAAAAGAGGGCGCCAATAATACCCCAGAACAATACTTTATGATGCAGGAACTTGGGTACATTAAAGAAGGAGAATACCAGGATGAAAACGAACAGGTTATCCACAGATAACGCTTTCTCAATCCAGTAGGCCGATTGGAACTGGGTGAATTTTTCAAAACCCATGATGTAATAAATTACACCACTGAAGAGCATTGCCAGTGAGATCCAGACAATAGACCAGATAGCCGCTTCTTTGTTACTCACTTCATGGCTTTTCTTGTTAAAAACGCCAAGGTCGAGCATGAGCATTACAATTACCAGAACTCCGAAACCGGTAAGTATACCGGGGTGATTAATGAGTGTATCCATTATATATTGTTGTTAAAATGCGTGTGTTTAGTTATTGACTAATTGAATAATGACCAGCCTGCCGCCTTCTTCTTTAGACAGCAGCAATTGTTTGCCGTCTGTGAGCTCTACCATGGAATTAATGGGTATTTCCTTGTTTTCCGTTACATCCCTGAGTGATGTAAGTGTCTGATTTACAAGTTGCCATTTACCGTGATGAAATACAAAGTAGCCTACTGGTTTCTTTTGCTCCGCTGTCAGCTTTTCATTAGGTGTAATATTACGATTTACATGCCATGGATAAAGATACTGATTATGATATACCATGAGCCGTTGATTTTCAGGTACAAAACTACCCGCTTTTCTGGACCAGTAGAAATTTAATACCGGCAATTGCCCTGTATAAGGGGTATTGCAGAACGGACAAACGGGTTTGGTACTATTGTCAAATACAAACCATTTCTGGCCACAGTTCAGGTTCTGACAGGGCTGCATCAGATCAGTTGTTTTGATCAGTGCATGTTCCCACTCATCGGCTGTGGGCCGCATCGCCGGATTGTGTAAGCCTTCTATAAATGCTTTGTTAAACAGCTCTTTTAAATAAGGGCCGCAAATGGAATAGGGGATTTTATTCACATCTGCCCATGGCAGCTGTGTTGGCTTTACCTGGTTTAGTTTAGGCCGGTTGGAAGTATCTGTAGGATGTTCTACAAATAAGGCTTTGGCTCCCATCCCTAATTCTTCATCTTTTTGTGGATCTGTATCATGAATTTTTCCGCCTCTTAAGGGATGGCGGTATAACAGATACATATAAATCATTACCGCCAGAGCATGCCTGTCAGTAGCAATACTGGGCAGTTTTCTGGCAGGATCATCCTTTGCCAGGTTTTTGGTACTCATTACTTCCGGCGCAATAAAGTCCGGTGTACCGATTACATCCGGCGGAAATTTGCCCGGCACTACCAGCCCGTCAATATCAATAATGGCTGCACTGCCGGTACAGGGATCTATCAGCACATTTTTGTAAGACAGATCAGAGTGTGCGAGTCCGGCTGCATGCATACGCCTCACTGCTCTCGCTATCCTGATACATACCAGGAAATATTTGTACCAGTCGCCCAGCTCACTTTTATCCAGGTGTAGTTTGAAATTGGCATTCCTGAACTGGGAGGCGGCAAACCATTTGCCTTCTTTTTCTTTTCCTACTATAGAGGCGATTTGTGCGGCGGCAGGATTATAGCCTGTCTGGAAGAAGAACTGCTTTTGATATACCGGCACAATGATGCCGGTTTGACCATTGTGCTCTACCATATCATAAGGCCAGCAAAACAGGTCTTTCCAATATTCACCGCCTGCCTGATTAAAGATCCGCTCCCGGAAAGTGGTGACAATATTATTCAAGCGCTCTTTGGAATTGAAATCCTGTTTATCACGAAAAAAAGCTACTACATAGGATTTGTCCGGGCTAAAATACACATCTTTCATTCCTCCCTGCATGGGATTCCCATCATCTACAAACTGATATGTTTTGCCACCGGCAGCTTTTACGGTTTTGATCATTGTGGTTTGTTGTTTGTAGCTACCAGCTTCCAGCCGCTAGCTGCTAGCTTTTGTGTTTTGTTGATTAGTGCTATGACTATCTTAGCCGTTCACTTTAATACAAAATAGCAATAGTCCGGTCATCATGATTACCTGGCGACCAGAAATCGAGCCAGTTCATCAGCATGGCAGCTGCTGTTTCCGGCGCTGCGGCAAAATCTATTTTGCAGTTGTCCGCATTTTTTCCACCGAGGTCGGCCCATAATTCCTGCCACATTGCTGTTTTGCTGAGGTTGGCATCCGTCTGGAATTTAGGATCAGTAATACCATCAGTCATCAGCACCAGTGCGGTAAAGTCTGGTACAATCTTAAAACGGATTCGGTTGGCATAAGAGCTGTCCGCAAAAATATCCGGCATGGTCAGAAACCTTGTTTGTCCTGCAAATTCACCACTATCAGGCGTACCCAATACCACTACTTCCGGTTTGGTGTTATCAAAAATACCAATGCCGCCATCACCCACCCAGAAGGAGCAGATCACATAACCTGCAGCAAATTTCCGTGTCATGGTAAAGATGAGGGTAGTAGCGTAGTCTTTTATATCCGCTTCTTTCCGTTGTGCTTCCTCTTTTATTTTTGATTGCGCAAAGAAGGCTGCCTTACCCAGCTGGTCAATAAAAAGACTGCTTAATTGCTTCTGCAGCGCCTCGGATGCCTGGGAAGTATAGGCATTGACGGCTGTTTCAATCTCCTGTATTTTATCACTGGTGAGCAGGATGTCAAAAAATTCGTGTACCGCATCACATGCAATTGCAGCGCCTTTCCGGCTGTATTTAGCAGAGCCGGCCCCATCCGCCACTGCAATCAGCCCCCAGCCGCTGGTGGTAGCATAGCTATATGCAAAGGCATCATCCCGGAAGCGGCCTTCATGGGCATGGCTGCGGCCTCTTTTTGAGCCGATGATCAGCTTTTTATTCCCAAAAGAAGTATGGGCGCTGATATTATCCGGGCGCCAGTATTCATCCTGCTCATCAGAAGGCAGATTTTGCCATAATGATTTAGGGTCCGGATTTACAATCAGCCGCAATTCCTTTACAAAGAAAGGCTTGTCTTCACTGCTGTCTTTCAATTTGTAATGTAATGTCAGCAGATGTTCTCCCTGTTGTTGGGGAGTGCCGGTAAAGGTGTTGGTTGCTGTATCAAAAGAAATGCCCAGAGCGTCATCCATCGTCCACTCAAAGCTGCCAATATCCTGCAGGCCCAGCTTAGCCAGGTCAAATACATACCTGTATATTTTCCCTACTGTAGCATTGGGCAGCGGTATATGTTTTTGCCTGATCTCTTCCGTAATTGATCTTTCTTTCCAGGATTCCAATATGAAACTTTGATTTTTTTTGACCTGCTGATAAGCATCTAAGATAGCCGCATCAGTCAGGAATGTATTAAAAAATGCATGTTGATGTGATGAAACATTGATATTGTTCAACAGCAGTAAACTCTCCACATATTTCTTTACCAGGCTCATGCAATGTATTATCCTTGTGTTCTGTTAATATCCATATTACCGGCACCAAATCCATAATCGCCGGTAGAGCCGCACCAGGGGCAGGTGGCTGTTTTTTCATTGCCGATACAATGAATTTTACCACACTGGCATAAGGTGAAGCCGTATTGATTGCCACAGCAGGGACATGCCGGAAATCCTTCCAGCTCGTCACTGTTGACCCGGTTATTTACACCAGGGGAGGCACTCAGTTCAAAATAGCTGTTATCCACGGGGTAAGCACCTTTCAGGTGATAACCGAGGGTCTGGAAATCCATTCCGCTGATGTTGGACGGTTTCTCATACCGTCCGTATTTAATCAGGTAAGGTTTTTTCAGGCGCTGGCATTGTGCCGCAAAAACCGCGTAATTGGTATCAACATAGTTTTGCTGCGGAGGCAGTTTGTCCAGATCTACTTTGGCAATAACATCCCCGTTGAGGTGAGCCAGTTCAAAGCCGGAGCCGTTGTTGTCCACGCTTACGCTGCTGGATTTGACAGAGGCGGTTACCCACCTGAAAAACTCTTTATAGGATTGCGGGGTGGTATTTTTAAACAGCAGTACGTTTTCGGTCAGTTCCCGCAGTACATGCATATCTGTATCACTACCAAAAGAAACAGCTACCAGGTTGGTCTGGCGCTGCCATTGCTGCTTCCATTCCTGGATGGCAGCTTTGGTATCATCGGTAGGCACACCGTCTGTAAACAGGAAGATGATGGGCTTCCAGTCGCCTTTCTGATCAGGGGTGGTTTTAATCGTGTTTTTTCTCAGCTCGTACATGAGATGGCCGAGGCCATTGCTCAATGAAGTACCACCACCAATGGGAAATTTTGGTGGATAGAAGCTGATAATTTCCTGAAGGGGAACAATTGTTTTGGGTTGTCCTGCAAACACAATAATGGAGATGTACACGGTTTCCAGTGCATACGGATCTGATTTCAATTCCTTGATAATAGTAGCCAGTCCTTCTTCTACATATTGGATCTGTTCTCCTACCATAGATTCGGAAACATCAATCAGAAAATAGATGGGTAGTCTTCTCATCGGATGAAATTATTTAGTACTAACAAAATGATCAATAACACGATCTGTGTCATGTCTACTGCTAAGCCGTTGCCCACCTGAAAAGGTTTAAAGATTCCTTTCAGTAAATTAAAGATGGGTTCAAACACCTTGCTGAAAAAGTTGAATATATTTTTATACTGGTTATTCAGCCGGTCTTTGTAAGGCAATAATTTGGAATATAGGAACAGTCCAACAATCAACACGTTCAGCAGGATATGCAAAAGATAAAACATAGCGGTATATCGTAACAGGGAATGATCAGATCACTACATGCACTTCTGCAGGTGGTGGTGGTAATTGAATATCTTCTGTGGTACCCACGCTTTTATTGCCGGTACCGATAGAGGCAGACACCCATTTAAAGAATGACATTAAGGTCGAGCTGTCGGCAGTATCCAGGTGTACTACGGTATCTGTCAGTTCTTTCAGGTAGCTGTCCTGAGCTTCCGCTCCGGCAGCACAAGCTACGATACTGGCCAGGTTCTTACTTTTTATTGTAGGAATTACTTCCCGGAAGGCAGCCAGATCGGAAGGCCGTCCATCTGTCATCAGAAACAGCAGCGGGCGCCAGTCGCCCTTTTGGGCTTCATCACCTTTATTCACTTCTGCATCCAGCTTGTCGCACAGCATCATTAAGGCTGCCCCCATATTGGTAGGGCCGGATTCAGGGGGAATAATTTCGGGTAGCTGCAGTAATTCCAGGCTGGTAAGTGGCATTAATTGTTTTACCTCCCTGTCAAAAGTAATAATGCTGATCCAAACAGACTCCAGCGCAAAAGGATCCTGCCGGAGTTTGGACACCAGTACCTGCAAGCCGTTTTTTACAGCTTCAATACGCTCCCCCCGCATGGAACCGGAGGTGTCCAGGAGTAAATAAACAGGTAGTCTTCGCATATATTTTTTTTGAGCTATTAGCTATTAGCCTTTAGCTTTTAGCTGAATGCAGCGGTTGATAGTCTTTAAGCTTTTAGCCTTTAGCTATTAGCTTTTAGCATAATGCAGCGAATATTTAGGAACAAATGGTCTTCAATAAACTGCAGGCAGCTAAAAGCTAAAGGCTAACAGCTAACAGCTTTTTAAGCGTATTTCTTCAGATAATCTTCCAGCCCGCCTTTCTGGCCTACACCTACGGCTTCAAATTTCCATTGGTTTTCGCGTTTGTAGATTCTGCCGAATTCTACTGCGGTTTCAATAGAAAAATCTTCACCCAGTTCATACTTCACCAGTTCGTTGTTGGTAGCAGCATCATAAATGCGGATGAAAGAGTTACGCACCTGGCCAAAGTTTTGTTTACGGGCAGCCGCTTCATGAATGGTTACTACCACACAAAGTTCTTTGGCAGCAGGATTGATAACAGAAAGATCCATGGTAATGGATTCATCATCACCATCTCCTGCACCGGTACGGTTATCGCCGGTATGTGTTACGGCACCATCCGGAGATTTCAGGTTGTTATAAAACACAAAATATTCATCAGCCAGGATCTTACCATTTTCACCAACAATGAAAACAGAAGCATCAAGGTCAAAGCCTTCTCCTGTACTGGATTCGTTCGCATCCCATCCTAAACCGACGGTGAACTTTGGGAGGTCAATATTGGCTCTTTGGCCTTTCTGGAGGTTGATTGCCATGATAATTCGTTTTTATGTAAAAGGTTAAATAAATATTCAAAATTCAGTTTGTACTCCGGCATCTGATGATACCCGTTGCTGATAGCTAAATCCACCAGCTGTGTTAAAAACGTATTGGTTTGCTGTGATACAAAAGCCAGAAAGTCGGCGAATGGCGCCAGCAGGATATATTTTACTATACGGGTGTTAAAAATGAAATGTGCCTGATTCACGATATCGTGCAGGTCATGGATCGTTTTTACCTCGTAATAGTTCAGGGTGTTTTCAATATTGGGATGAATATCCGTTTGGCTTAATGCTGCATAATACAGGAAATAAGCTGTGTTGGGCAGGGAAAACTGCTCCAGCAGGCGGCGGATAATCATTTCATGGCTGCCTGTTATTTTAATATCGTCTATAAAAACCAGTGTTTTATTGAGCAGGAAGGAACGGTCCATATGATACTTATCGTTGATGATAAGTGCCAGGCGGCTGTTCATATCCAGTGCCCCATAATCCACACTGTAAGTTTTAAAGCGGTGTATTTTGGCATTTTCCAGCGGCGAAAGCCCATGGAAAGCCAGGTAACGGTTCAGCACTTTATTGAATGCTACTGTCATAGCATGGGAGGCGGTAGGGATGGCTGCATACGGACTGGGTAATACTACCAGTTGTTGTTTGCTTTCCCTTAATGTTGCGCCATATTGTTGAATAAAACCTGTTGCCAGGTCTTTGCCGAATGTTTCGGCCACTGCTCCATCGCCAAATTTAAAGCGACTGTAGCTGGCAGCATCAAAAGAGAAGCTGTGTGCACAGGTGATTTTATGTAAGGCAAATGCCGGTGTCATAAAAAAGTTGCTTTAAATTGTTTTCGTAGTTAATGACCAGGCAGCTTTGCATGCCCGCCTTGTTGGCGCCTGCGATATCAGCTACTTTGTTGTCGCCGATATGCAAAATCTGCGCCGCATTTAATTGACCATCATGTAATTTCCCTGCTGCAGAGATCATCAGTGCAAACATTTCCGGTGCTGGCTTGGAAAAACCTGTTTCATCAGAATACAGCTGAAAGCAAAGCTGGTCTTCCAGCTCCAGCCGGTGCAACAGCTTACGCAAGGTTTTGCCGGGAATATATCCGGTATTGCTCAGGATGTTCAGCGTATACCCGTTGTCTTTTAATTGTTCCAGCAGCAGCGGCGTTTCTGCACATAATAACTGTGGCGCATATTTGAAAAACAACTCCTCGGACAAGGCATAAAAAGCATCCAGCTCAGTAACGGTAATGTGTTCCAGATCAGCACCTAATTTGTTCAGGTTAATCAGGTACATTTCGTGCGGAAGGATGTTTTTACCTACAATTTCATTGATCCTGTTTACCAGCAGGTCAGTTTCCCGGAACACAGACAATACTTGTGCTTCAGGAACGGTTAATCCAAAAAAAGAACGGAACAGGAGTGCCCGTTCCTGTTTAAAACGGGGATCAGACCTGATAAGGGTCATCCAGAGATCGAATGAAATGTGTTTAGTCATCTTAAGCTGTTAGCTGTTGGCAGTTAGCCTTTAGCTGTTTTAGTTTTTGTTGTTTACCTTTTTGTTGTTTGTGATGATACTATTAAACCACAATATTTACTTCAGGAGGAGGAGGGGGTAATTCATTCAGCCCTGCTACTTCTTTGTGTGTATTTTCCACTTTCTGGCTACCGGTGCTGATAGATGCAGACACCCATTTAAAGAATGCTTTGATAGTGGCAGAGTCGGCGGTATCCAGTGTTACCACCACATCTGTAATCTGTTTCAGCACGGAAGTATCTGCGCCGTTACCTGCAGCGCAGGCTACGGTAATACCGGTTTTACGTTGTTTAAATGCCGCCAGTCCGGACTGCCATTGATCGGTAGGGATACCATCTGTCATGATGAATACCAATGCTTTCCAGTCGCCTTTTACTTCCGGTGTGGATTTTAATACTTCTCTGTCAATACATTGCGCTGTAAGCTCCAGCGCAGCTCCCAGGGAGGTACCACCACTGGCGGAAATTTCCCGCATTTGAAACGAAGAGAGGTCTGTCAGCGGAATCAGCTGCTGGGCAGTACTGTTAAACGTAATTACACTTATGCAAGCCGTTTCCAATGCATAAGGGTCCTGGCGCAAGGTAGAAACCAGCACCTGTACGCCATTTTTTACCGCTTCAATCGGTTCTCCACTCATGGAGCCAGACGTATCAAGGACTAAATAAACGGGTAATCTTCTCATTGGAATAATTTAAAAAGAGCTGTTAGCTATTAGCTGTTAGCAGTTAGCTTTTGTAAAGCCAGCTGAAAGCAATCCGGCTATCATTCGCTGCATTTAGCTAATGGCTAAAAGCTAACAGCTAATAGCTGTTAGCTATTGTTGATATACATAATTTTTCAGGATCTCCACAAAGCTATCTGCCTGATTAGGATCACCTAAAGCACGGAATTTCCAGGTACCATCTTTACGGTATACTTCTGCAAATACCATGGAGCACATATTGTTATAAGTATCATTGCCAGACAGGTTGAATTTGGCAATTTCCTTGCCTTTGTTGTCTACCGCTCTGATAAATGCATTTTCGATATTTCCGAAATGTTGTTTGCGTTGTCTGCCCTGGTAGATAGCTACGAGGAAAAGTATTTTTTCGTATTTGGCATCCAGGGTGTCCAGTTTTACGATGATCTGTTCATCATCCCCATCACCGGCACCGGTACGGTTATCCCCGGTAAGCCAGATCTGACCGGAAGGGTGGCGCATACTGTTGAAGAAGATCACATCCCCTTCATACAGCCCCACACTCTGGCCGTTGCTCATTTGAGCCGTACGTCCCAGGTTGGCTACTTTACCATTATTATCCAACAGGAATGCTACCGCATCCAGATCATATTCTTCTTCCTGACCGCCGCCCAGCAATTTGCCGAAGAAGCCGCCACCGGCTTTCTTGCGTACGTCCCATCCCAAACCGATGGTAACAGTAGACAGGTCAAAACTTTCTCCTTTGTCATTTTTGCGCAGGTCAATGGTTTGACCTTTTACCAGGTTGATAGCCATAGTTGTTTTTTGTTGATTATTTAATGATTTGTCCTTTGTAATATTTGCCCAGGAAATAAGCCAGGTCTTCCCGGTAGCCAATACCGGAAGCCTCAAATTTCCATTTGCCATCACGCAGATATAGTCTGCCAAACTCCACACCGGTTTCTATGGAAAAATCTTCTCCCAGCTCATATTTTGCAATTTCCTGACCTGTATTGTCATCTACAATACGGATATAAGAATCCCTTACCTGTCCGTAGTTTTGTTTGCGTGCCACCGCATCGTGGATGGTTACTACAAAGAGGATCTCTTTTATGTCTGCATGCACATTGGTTAAATTCACCTGTATGGTTTCGTCATCACCGCCCGCACTGTTACCACCTGTAGGATCGTCACCTGTATGATGTAATGCACTGTCCGGCGAATCTGTATTGCCATAGAAAATGAAATAACCTTCTCCAGGGATCTGCCGGTTACTATCAATCATAAAAGCAGATGCATCGAGGTCAAAGTCGTACCCGGTACCTTCGTTGGGTGTCCAGCCCAGGCCCACACTGATTTTGCTAAGACCGATATCAATCTTTTGTCCTTTTTGTAAATTAATTGCCATTGCGTTTATTTTGATATTATTGATACTATCCTGTTCCTGTTCCTATGCGTAATCCCGGCTTGCTGTAATATTGCTATGTGAAATCCTGCATGATATTCACATGGCTATAAAAATATGTGGAAACATTTTTAGGACGGGAAAAGTTCTTTACCTGGTTGGCGCGGACTGATGCTGCTACAGGTTAAAAACATTCGCATGGACAGGGTGTAATCAATTTATTGATAACTCCAAATATATATATTCTATGCTCATTCCATCATACAAAAGGACATTTTTAAATAAAATTAACATTTTGGTTTTGCTGGCTGATGAAAGGGCTAACGATTACCAATTATGCTGTTTTACCTGTTTAAATGTTGTATGAGTCCTTCCCACGGAATTAAAAATACCTCCCTTAAGATACTAAAAGAAGCGCTAAAAATTACACGGTTCCCAAAAAATAAAAGGCGTGCCACCCCTCAGGAAAACACGCACTTTTAGCGATTTATTGCAGCGATAACAGGTTTATTTTTTGGTAATGCTGATAATAACGCGGGAATATCTGGCAAAAATGATCTCTACCTGATCCCCTGCCTTAAAGCCATCCAAAGGTCCCCGCATCCAGTAAAACAACCGTTTCCGCTTATTCTCCAGCAATACCATGAAGTTGGTTTGCGTATCACTGTTTTCCAGATATACTGCTTCCAGCGGCACATGGATCACCCCTTTCTGAAGGGCTACCAGATCCCGCTTTAATGCCCAGTAACGGATATCAGTTACCTTGATCAGGGCAAATACCAGGGCTACCACAAAGGATAACAACCACAGCCAGAACCAGACATTGGTGTAGGAAAACTGGGATTGATCCGCATCTCCGGAAGAATGACGGGAGTACAGGAACACCTGCGGAATCACCGCTGCCAGTACTAACAGGCCTACTCCGATCATTATAAATTTAATTAACTGGGCTTTGTTCTTTCGCAGGGCTTCCTGCAGCAAAAAGTTCTCTTCAGTGGTTAAAAAAGAGTAGTCCATCATAGGTATATCGGTTTTTCAAAACACTAATATATACATAAACTTTAATTATTAAAATTAATATATATAATTTTTATTATGATAATGCGCTTGTTTGCACCACTTTAAGCCCATGGAATACCCTGCTTTGATCCCGGTAAGCGCTATCGCCTACTTGTTAATTACCCAAGAATAACCAATATATATTCCAGAGATATCCCGTAGATATCCCGACCAGCTATATTGTCGGGATATCTACGGGATATATACGGGACATATACGGGATATCTACGGGATATCCCTAAGTAAACGTAGGCCCAGCATAGGGTTAACCCTGATTTTGCTGTAGGGAGGTTAGTCCTGGTATAGGTTTACCTCTTGCTATCTTAGTCCTGGTGGCAGTTTACAATCCCCCTGGGAGAGAGTTTTGGCTGCTGTTTAAGTGAATTGTCATGCGGGGAGGAGAATTGTCATTTTTTAGGGATACCGGTGGTACAAATCGAGTTGGTTACCGGCTTTCTAAAGACTTAACTCAAGCATATGGAAAGGGATTTAGCAGGTCAAATTTATTCCAGATACGCATGCTTTACGCAAAATTCCCAATTGCTCAGACACTGTCTGGACAATTGAGTTGGAGCCATTATGTTGAAATATTAAAAGCCGATAACGATCTGGAGATCAACTTTTATGTAAAACAAGCAAAAAAAGAAAAATGGAGTGTCAGAGAGCTGAAAAGGCAAGTAAAAAGTATGTTATTTCATTAATAGATCTGAAACGAGGAGAAATTGACCATAACGATGTTGGGCAAATGAATTTGTACATAAGGTAAAAGGGACGCAAAAGCGTCCCCTTCTCACATTACGGGTTATCAAACAATAATTCCCTCAAACAGCCTCAATTATTAACCGCCGAGCGCAATTGCACCCCTTGGGGCAAATACAGCAACTCAACTGCCATTGCTCCATCCACATTGGGGATTCCTTTTTGAAGCTCCTTTTTCATAGCAGGGATTAACTGTGGCTTTTTATGCCCGGCGATAGCTA
Organism: Chitinophaga sp. H8; assembly: GCF_040567655.1. Classification (NCBI taxonomy): domain Bacteria; kingdom Pseudomonadati; phylum Bacteroidota; class Chitinophagia; order Chitinophagales; family Chitinophagaceae; genus Chitinophaga; species Chitinophaga defluvii. The sequence goes on from NZ_JBEXAC010000002.1 coordinate 3,090,183, forward strand.
AAATACTGCCACCTTCTTTTTCTATATAACCACTGCCAATAAAACTGCCACAAGATTCCCAAGTTTGAAATTCAATTTTCAATGTTTGGTTTAAGGGCAGTTTATGATTCCCTTGCCGATAAAAAATAAAATAAACGGTGTGGTTCTTCATGTTACTGGTTTTTAGAATTCAGGATATGTATTACTTCTATTAGTCTATCTATGTTTTCATATAGTGCTACGATAGATTGCATATTGGCATGTTCATCACTCAATGCTGCCGTAAACCATTCCCATAAGGCTGACCGGACTTCAGCAAGTGGATATTCGCAACAGAAAGCTTCTAAAACCTGCTGAGGATTTCTCAACTGGTCAATTGTTAAGCGGAAGGGTTTATTATGCCACTCCGGATAAGAAATTTTCACATCTTTCATAAAGCAGTAGATTTAGAGAAAAAGCAATACAAGTGCAACAAACACAGGATTTCATCTTGTACTCCTAGTGGTTAGAATATTTCAGACACAACAACTCCTATGGCCTTGTGCTATCAGCTTTAAAATTCTTTGGGCGGAAAATGAAACAATTAATTAGTGGAGGCCTGTGGGTTAACTATAATAAAACAAGGTGCAGGCTATTCTTACTGGCGCTGAAGGGCTACGACACCCCTGACTCCAAATAAGAACGCCCACACCTGTGATGTGAGCGATTTACCTTATTTCCCGGAGTCATGTGAAAGGTCGTAGTTTTCAGTCGCCGAGTATAAAGCAAACGCGCTTAAATTATTTTAAGTGTTCGCAAAGCTACATTCCTAAGATGTATTTAGGAACATTTTTTTCATATCAATGTGATTAATTAAAATAATTCTATTTCAAATAAAGATAACAATTATTATCATTATTACAAATTAAATAATCAATATTATATCTTTAATTATCATTATTATGACTATATTTTAACTATAATGACTAATAATCAGTTAATTATATTCGCTTATTAGCTCAAAAGCGTATGGAAAAAGTAGAGTATAACAGAATAAAGGTTGTGCTTGCTGAAAAAAAGGTAACCAATAAGGATTTAGCAATCCATTTAAATATTAAGCCGGAAACAGTTTCCAGGTGGTGTACCAATGATAGCCAACCTAATGTAGCTACTTTGTTTAGGATTGCCAGGTTCTTAAGGGTGAAGGTCTGTGCTTTATTGCAAGATGTAGATACCATAACAATATAGAAAGCCTATACTTATCGATGAGGTATTTTAAAGCACCTTGAGATGCCTTACTTGTTTTTAATATCTCTGCCTGGTATCAGCATGGCTTTTTCTACCGATTGATGGAACATTTCCTGGTGTCTTTTGCGTTCCCCATCATTGCGGTAGTCTTCAAAATCTTTCATGTTGGTGAAGGAGATGACATGCACTTCATCCGGTACTTCTGTATCATCTTCCTTCTTGTCGGTCTGGATCCGAAATTCCAAAGTGCCGTTATAGGCAGGAAGCAAGGGGAGTACTTTATTTTCGTAGGAATGAAACATGTCCCGCTGTCCTTTTTTCAAGTATACCAGTAAGGTGAAGTAGATCTTTGGATCACTCATAGATGTTGGCAGCTTTAGGTATACTAAATATACTATTTGTAATGATCCTGTTAAAATAATGGGGTAATTTATAGGGATGTTTTTTTTCCTCTTATAAATCCTGCTAAAAGATTAAAGACGAATAGAAATTGACCGGAAACAAAAAGCAGCAAGGCAATTATAAATGGAAGATGGGGCATTATCATATAGCTTTCGTAAGCACTCAGATTATAATAGCTAGGTGAGGAAGGAGGAGTGGGGGTGGCCCCAAAAGGGAAAACGATGTATGTTATCCAAAAAATGAAAATGCTGGCGATATGCAGGTATTGTAATGTGATAAACTGGCGATAATTGGAAGAGAGGAAATAGAGCAATGTTTCCAGCCCCAATAAGAACACCAGGCATGCTGTTATAAAGCCCCCGCTGAGTACAAAGTATGTATCATGTAAATGGATATCCGTAGTGGTGTTGCCGTAAAGAATGTAGTTGGCAATAACAATAATGCTGCTTACAAGCAGCATTAAGCGTTTGGGATGTAGGATTTCAGGCATGTAGATAATATAAGTGCGGATAATGAGATACTAATATACATTTTCTATTATGGAGCAAAAACAGTTAGTTCGCCTGGTATAAAGTAAAAGGGCCGGCCCTGATGGCCAGCCCTGTATATCAACAATTGTTTCCCTTGATTATGCTTCTGCTTCTTCATAAGCACTTACCGGTTCGCAGGTGCAGATGAGGTTTCTATCGCCATGTGTATTATTCACGCGGCTGATAGCAGGCCAGAATTTATTTGCTTTCACATATTCCAGCGGGAACGCTGCCTGTTGGCGGCCATAAGGTAATGACCAGTCATCGGCGGTGATCACAAACTGGGTATGTGGCGCATTTTTAAGTACGTTATTCTGCTTGTCGGCGCTACCGTTTTCTACTGCGCGGATTTCTTCGCGGATAGACAGCAAGGCGTCGCAGAAGCGGTCCAGTTCGGCTTTATCTTCACTTTCCGTAGGTTCGATCATGATAGTGCCGGGTACGGGGAAGCTTAAAGTAGGCGCATGGAAGCCATAGTCCATCAGGCGTTTGGCCACATCTTCCGCTTCAATGCCAGCGCTGGCTTTGAAAGGACGGAGGTCTACAATAAACTCGTGTGCGCAGGTACCGCCGCTGCCACTGTATAGAATGTCGTATGATTTTTCCAGTCTTGCCTTCATATAGTTCGCATTGAGGATAGCATATTCAGATGCCATTTTCACGCCTGTAGTACCCAGCATACGGATGTAAGCATAGGAAATAAGGAGGATGCTGGCAGAACCAAATGGTGCTGCAGATACGGCATTGGCTTTTGCATCAGCCTGCAGGGATACGTGGCCAGGCAGGAAAGGCGCCAGGTGTTTGGCTACACAGATAGGGCCCATGCCAGGACCACCACCACCATGTGGGATGGCAAATGTTTTGTGCAGGTTCAGGTGGCATACGTCTGCGCCGATCAGTCCTGGTGCGGTTAAGCCTACCTGGGCGTTCATATTGGCGCCATCCATGTATACCTGACCACCATATTGGTGAACAGTAGCACAGATGTCTTTTACACTCTCTTCATAAATACCATAGGTAGAAGGGTAGGTAATCATGATACCTGCCAGGTCTTTCGCATGTGCTTCCGCCTTGGCTTTCAGATCAGCTACATCGATATACCCGTTTTCCAGTGCTTTTACCACTACTACCTTAAAGCCGGCCATTACTGCAGAAGCAGGGTTGGTACCGTGTGCAGAGATGGGGATCAGCATGATATTACGGTGTCCTTCACCACGGCTTTCGTGGAACTGGCGGATCACCAGCAAACCGGCATATTCGCCCTGTGCACCACTGTTAGGCTGCAGGCTGCAGGCATCAAAACCGGTGATCTTGCTTAAATAATCGCCCAGTTCATCTGCAATCTGGAGATAACCACCCACCTGATCCTTAGGTGCAAAAGGATGCATTTTGCTCCAGTGGCTCCAGCTTAAAGGGATCATTTCGGTTGCTGCATTCAGTTTCATGGTGCAGGAACCGAGGGAGATCATGGAAGTATTGAGCGACAAATCCTTGTTTTCCAGGGATTTGAGGTAGCGCATCATTTGAGATTCGCTGTGGTGGCTGTTAAACACCGGGTGCAGCAGGTAAGGTGAAGTACGTTGCAGGCTGGCAGGAATATTATTACCTTCCTTCAGGTTAGCTGCCTGCACAGGTGCTGCACCAAATACTTTGATGATATCATTTACATCATTGATGGTAGCCGTTTCATCGAGGGAGATACCAATCAGGTTATCTGCCAGGTAACGGAAATTGATATCCGCAGCAGCAGCGTTAGCTTTTACAGCAGCTATATCCGCACCCGTTACAATGATGGTATCAAAGAACTGCGTGGATTTCAGCTGTAATCCTTTTGCCTGCAGGCTTTGCGCCAGCGCATTGGTCAGCAGGGATACCCTGGTGGCAATGTCTTTCAGGCCCTGAGGTCCGTGATATACTGCATACATAGCCGCCATATTAGCCAGCAATGCCTGTGCAGTACAGATATTGGAAGTAGCTTTTTCACGTTTGATGTGCTGTTCGCGGGTTTGCAATGCCATGCGTAATGCGCGTCCACCCTGGGCATCGATGCTCACCCCGATAATACGGCCGGGGATAGCACGTTTGAAATCATCCTTTACTGCAAAGAAAGCGGCATGAGGACCGCCAAACCCTAATGGTACACCAAAACGCTGTGCAGAACCCAATGCCGCATCAGCACCCAGTTCGCCGGGAGAGGTCAGCAGGGTTAATGCCAACAGGTCGGTAGCCATCGCTACATAAGCCCCTGCAGCATGCACCTGGTCTATGAAGCTACGATAGTCTGCTATCGTACCCAGGTTGTCCGGGTATTGTACCAATGCGCCAAAGTAACTTTCATCCAGCTGTGTGGTTTTGTAATCTCCGGTCACTACTTCGATATGCAGTGGGGTGGCACGGGTATATATTACATCCAGTGTTTGTGGAAACACCTGGTTGTCTACAAAAAATTTAGGGCGGGTAAGCTTATCATGGTCTTTGTTCAATGCGCTGAAGAACATGGCCATGGCTTCTGCAGCAGCAGTAGCCTCATCCAGTAGGGAAGCATTGGCAATGGGCAAACCGGTAAGATCACTTACCATGGTCTGGTAGTTCAGCAAACTTTCCAGGCGACCCTGGGAAATCTCTGCCTGATACGGGGTGTACTGTGTATACCATCCCGGATTTTCAAAAACGTTACGCAGAATTACACTGGGGGTAATGGTGTCGTAATAACCCTGGCCGATATAATTGCGGCATACTTTGTTTTTCAGGGAAACTGCTTTGAGGTGACGGAGGTAATCGCTTTCGCTGATGGCGGCTGGTATAGCAAGCGGCTGTTGCATACGGATAGCGCCAGGAACTGTTTTGCTGATTAATTCATCCAATGTTGATACGCCAATGGTACCCAGCATCTGGTTGGTCTGTGCTTCATTTGGCCCGATGTGACGGTGCACAAATTCATTTTGTTGAATATCAAAAAGATCCATGATATAGCAGGTAATTTGAAAGAATGCGCAAAACTATGATGATTTTTAGCAACCGCCAAACCGTTGTGATGATGTGCTAAAAGGCTGATTTGCCAGCCTTTAAAGAACTGTTTGATTGTCAGCTGATTGTCATATGTGAGGGGCTTTCAGGTACAGACATTCCTGTAGTATATCCGGGGAAAGCCCAGCTCCATGTACCTTACCCCTGTAAAACTGCACCTGCTTTTTCCTATCTTTGCGCCGATGAACGAATTATTAGAAAACTGGGAGGAAAAGGCACAGGAAAAGCAAAAGCAGAACAAACAGTACCTGCAAAAGCTGCAATCCAAAAGGGGCCGTGGTGTGGAAAAGCTGTTGCCCGATTTGCACGAAGAAGCTTTCAGCAATATAGACTGCCTGCAATGTGCCAATTGCTGTAAAACGATCAGCCCCCGGTTTAAGCCACCCGATATTAAGCGTATTGCCAAATACCTTGGCATGAAAGAAGCGGCGGTAATAGACCAATACCTGCTGATGGACAAAGAGGGGGATTATGTTACCAAATCCAGCCCCTGCCCGTTCCTGGATAGTGATAACTATTGCAGCATTTATCCTGCCCGCCCCGGTGATTGCGAAAATTACCCCTATACAGACAGCTACCATTTTTTTAAAAGGCCTAATATCACCTATCTTAATTCTACCATCTGCCCGGCTGTATATTTTGTGTTGGAAAAACTGAAAAAAGAATTGCCGCTGTAGTGGCAATACCTGCTGGTACACGGGCAGGAATAGCTGTCTAGGGCTTCAGGTCCAGTTTTCGCATGGCCGGAGAAATCACATAAGTGGTAATGACTACGCCGAGGGTAACGCATCCACCAAATACTACAGAAGGTACCAGTCCAATAGCGCGGGCCATGAATCCACTTTCAAAAGCACCCAGCTCATTGGAGGAACCTACAAACATGGAGCTCACGGAAGCTACACGTCCACGCATATCATCCGGCGTTTTCAGTTGCAGGATCGTTTGCCGGATAATCACACTCACCCCATCCAGTGAGCCGCTAAGTAACAGCACCAGCATAGACAGCAAGAAGCTTTTGGACAGGCCGAATACAATTATGCATAAGCCGAAACCAAATACCGCTGCCAGCAGTTTGATACCTGGCTTGTGTACCAGCGGTCTATGTGCGAGGATGAACATGGTAACCAGTGCACCCACAGCAGGCGCTGCCCGCAATAAGCCATAGCCCAGTGCATCCGTATGCAGTACATCGGTGGCAAAGGCCGGCAGCATGGCTACCGCACCACCAAACAATACGGCAAACATATCCAGTGCCAGGGCACCCAGTACTACCTTGGTTTGCCATACAAAGCGCATGCCTTTGGTAATACTTTCCACAAAACTTTCGCCCTGGGATTTATAGTAGATTGGTTTGGGTTTGATCTGTAACAAACTGATCAGGGGCGCTAAGAAAACAACTACTACCAGTAATATAGACCAGTGTACCCCAAACCAGTGAATACATAACCCACCCAGGGCCGGACCTATCACAGCGCCTATCTGCCAGGCGGAGCTGCTCCAGGTGGATGCATTGGCATACAGTGTCCGGGGTACCAGCAGGGAAAGTAAGGTAAAGGTTGCCGGACTGGTAAAGGAACGTATAATACCCCCGCAAAACACCAACGCATATATTAAAGCCAGCACCGTTGTTTTTGACAGGTGTTGGGTAGTCACATCCCAGGTAAGCAGAAATAATCCGGTGCCGATACCGAGGTAAGCAATCACACATTTCAGCAGTACGCCTCTTTTCTCCAGCTTATCTACCATATGCCCTGCAAAGGGGGCCAGGAGTACGGCGGGTATTACTTCTGCCAGGCCAATCAGGCCTAAGGAAAACGGATCCCGTGCCAGTTCATATACTCTCCACTCCACAATAGCGAATTGCATCGTGAGGGCAAATACAATGGCAAAACGTATAACGAGGTAATGGTTAAATTCCGGGAAACGAAGAGACGCGTATGGGTCGTTTTTTATATTTACCGAATTATCCAAGCTGAAGAATTTTGACGCAAAGATAGTAGAAAGAGCTTTTAGCTGTTAGCCTCCTGCATTTATTGTTTGAGCGGTTTATAATTGCGCAACTACTTACAGCTAAAGGCTAACAGCTAACAGCTAATAGCTTATATTTATAGTATGAAAACATGCCGCTTAATATTGGGTAGCCTGGTGTTTTTCCTGGCCAGTAGTTTTATCAGTCCTTTGTTGCCCGTAACGGGAACGGATGATGGTCCTCCGGCCCGTAAGGCGCGGTTGCAACTTGTAACTGACCATTTTATTTCTCCGGTAAACATGGCGGTACCGCGGGATGGTTCCGGCCGTTTGTTTTTTTGCCAGAAGGAAGGAAAGGTGTGGATCGTACGCAACGGACAATTATTAACGCAGCCATTCCTGGATGTAAGCGGGGAAATGGTGTCGATCAATCCGGGGTATGATGAACGTGGCTTGCTGGGTATGGCATTTCATCCACAGTTTAAGCAAAATGGTAAGTTTTATGTGTACTATAGTGTACCATCCCGTACCAGGGGGAGTAACCATAAAAGCCGGCTGGCGGAGTTTACGGTTACCGCCGGCAAACCTGATGAGGCCAATATGGCTTCTAAAAGGATAGTGATGGAAATAGAACAGCCGGAGTCTAATCATAATGGTGGGCAGATCGCGTTCGGGGCGGATGGTTACCTGTATGTTTCCCTGGGCGATGGCGGTGGTGGCGGCGACAGGCATGGCACTACCGGAAATGGGCAGGACCTGGGCACCTGGCTCGGAAAGATATTGCGTATTGATGTAAACGGAGATCCTTATCAGGTACCTAAAGACAACCCATTTGTGGGTAAGGAAGGGGTGAAACCGGAAATATGGGCATATGGCCTCCGGAATGTCTGGCGTTTTTCTTTCGACAAAGCCACAAACCGGTTATTTGCCGGGGATGTAGGGCAGAATAAATATGAAGAAGTGGATATCATCACCAAAGGGGGGAATTATGGCTGGCGTATTATGGAAGGATTCCACGATTTTAATGTACCTGCCGGCGCAGATAAAAGCGCGCTGATACCTCCTATATACGAATATGATCATGGGGACGGGATCAGTATCACCGGAGGATATGTGTATCATGGTAAGGCATTGCCGGAGCTGAAAGGGCAATATGTATTCGGGGATTATAATGGTAAAACATGGGTATTGGTACCGGTAGGGAATAAATGGGAAAGAGCGGAGCTGGAACTGAGCGGAAAACCAGCAGAGAGTTTACAGATTCTGAGCTGGGGAGAAGATGAGGCCGGAGAGCTGTATATGCTTACCAGTTCTTCCACCCGGGATGGGTTTAAAGGAGCAGTATATAAACTTGTGAAATAGCGTAGTATCTTTAGGTGTCCGAAGCGTTTGAAAGGAATCCGGAGAGCGTGGGGGCCGGACGAAGATATTTGGCCCGATATTAGGGTAAAAGGTGAGGAGTCCTGATGAGTGCAGTCAGAGAGGGACCAGTGGTAATAGGGGTTGCTGAGGTAGCCATGGGCAACGGTTAGCACGTGCTTTGCACGGTAATCTTTTGTTAAAAGCGAATCATTTTCGCAACTGGCGGGTGATTTTATTTTATATTTGGTAACGTGATAACGTTCACATAACGTTCAATCTGGATTATATATGAGAATGAAAGTGATTATACCCGTAGTGTTGCTGAGCATATCCGCAGGGGTGTTAGCCTTTAATAAATTAGGCCATACGGAAGATCCTCCGGGCCGTTACGAGGTGATTATGAGCCTGGTCGGTCAGATGATGAAAGAAGGGCACTACCAGCCTAAGCCAATGGACGATGCATTTTCCAAAGAAGTATTTACCAAGTATTTAAAGAACCTGGACGGGGAGAAGAAGTTTTTTCTCCAGAGTGATATAAAAGGTCTGGAAGGTTTATCCACGCATATTGACGATGAACTGAGAGGGGCACCGTTGGATTGTTTCCGCAGCATTAACGAGCTGATCAAGAAGCGGGTAGCAGAAGCCGCCGCTATTTATCCGCAGTTGCTGGCCCAGCCTTTTGATTTCACCCAGGAAGAAAAAGTAGTATTGGATCCGGAAAAGATAGATTTCCCGGCCGATGAAGCCGCCCGTAAGGAAGCCTGGCGCAAAGTGCTGAAATACCGCACATTGGAAAAGCTGACTGACCTCCAGGAAATGCGGGAGAAGGAAAAGGCTAAAAAAGATAGCAAAGATGATATCAGGACTAAAACGGATACGCAACTGGAGGTAGAAGCCCGTGATAAGGTGAAGAAATTGTACGATCGTTATTTTGACCGCTTAAAGAATAAGCAGAATGATAACGAACGCTTCAGCATGTACGTAAATGCTATCACTACTACGATGGATCCTCATACTGATTATTTCCCGCCAGCAGAAAAAAGACTTTTTGAAGAGCAGATGGCAGGTAAATTCTACGGTATCGGTGCCCAGCTGAAAGAAGAAGATGGTAAGATCAGGATTGTGAGCATTGTTACTGGTAGTCCCAGCTGGAAACAGGGACAACTGAAAGCCAATGATGTGATCCTGAAAGTAGCACAGGCAGATAAGGAGCCCGTGGATATTGCCGGTTATGATATAGAAGAAGCCGTGAAACTGATCCGTGGCGGTAAAGGAACTGTGGTAAAACTCACGATCAAAAGTGTAGATGGCACTGTAAAGGATGTGGCTATCACCCGTGGTGAAATTATCTTGGATGAAACCTTTGCGAAGTCTGCTATCATCAATGGAGAGCATAAGATCGGGTATATCTATCTGCCTGAATTCTATAATGATTTTAATGACCGTAACGGTGCTCGTTGTGCCGATGATGTAGCTAAGGAAATACAGAAGCTGAAAGCGGAAAAAGTAGATGGTGTGATTCTGGATCTGCGTTTTAATGGCGGTGGTTCTTTGCAGGATGTGGTACAGATGGCCGGGTTCTTTATTCCGGAAGGTCCTATTGTACAGGTACGTTCCCGTGGTGGTGATGCTGTAGTGCTACGCGACCGGGATAAAAATGTACAGTATGATGGTCCGCTGGCTATAATGGTAAATGAATACAGTGCCTCCGCTTCCGAAATTATGGCTGCAGCCATGCAGGACTATAAGAGGGCGGTGATCATTGGCAGCACGTCTACCTTCGGTAAAGGCACTGTACAGCGCTTGTTTAACCTGGACGACTTTTACCCCAGCAAAGATCCTAACAGCAGCCTGGGTGGATTAAAACTTACCCAGCAGAAGTTTTACCGTGCAAACGGTGGTTCTACGCAGCTGAGAGGGGTAGCATCAGACATCGTATTACCTGATCCTTACTATGAAGTAGGGGAGAAGAAAGATAAAGATGCACTGGCCTGGGATGAAATTCCTAAAGCTACTTACACCCCCTGGACTAATCCGGTAGATGTAGAAGCATTACAGAAGGGAAGTGCAAAAAGAGTAGCTGCAAGTGCTGCCTTTAAACTGATGAATGAAAATATCGCTACTGTCAGGAACCTGGAAAAGCAGGAAACCTATTCGCTCAATATGCAAACGTTTAAAGCAGAGCAGAAAAGCAATACAGCTGCTTTAAAGAAATATGATGCGGTGAATGACAAGGTGAAAGAACTGAACATCGTGAACATTAAATCCGACCTGGATAAAATGTCTGGTGATTCTTCCAAACTGACCAGGAATAAAGACTGGATCAAGTTCCGGGCAAAAGACATTTACCTGGATGAAGCGGTAAATGTCATGAATGATCTGATTGTACTTTCTTTACCTAAGATGAAAAGGAAGTTGCAGGAAAACTAACATAAAATATCTTGCTATATAAACAGCGCCGACCGTAAAGTGAAAAGCACTTTGGCCGGCGTTGTTTTTTATGATGGAATTTATTCTGCTTTGAGTGCTTTCACGGGGTTGGCCAAAGCTGTTTTGATACCATGAAAGCTTACCGTGAGGGCAGCAATGACAATGGCCAATATGCCTGCCAATGCAAACATCCACCAGGATAATTCAATCCGGTAGTCCATGCGCTGCAGTATTTGCTGCATAGCCCATCCTGCCAGCGGTGCCGCCAGGATAAAAGCTATCACTACCGGTTTCAGGAAGTCTTTTGATAAGGCCAGCCAGATACTGCTAACGCTGGCACCCAGAATTTTCCGGATACTCATTTCCTTATTGCGGCGCTCTGCCAGGAAAGCGGAGAGCCCAAAGAGGCCCAGGCAGGAAATAAAAATAGCCATCCCGCCAAATACATTTAACATCTGCCCGGATTGGTGGGCTTCGTTAAAAGTTTGCTGGTATTCTTCATTGGCGAAATGATATTCAAATGGAAAACCGGGGCTGTGCTTTTTTATGATCTGTTCTATCTGCGCCATCTGTTGTTGCCAGTGTTCATTATTCGAAATGCGTACAAAAAGATGCCCCATACCGCCATTTTTCAGTAAAACAAGCACTGGCTTCGTTGCAGCGGTAGGGTTATTAAACACAAAATCCTGTAATACACCCACAACAATACGGCCGCCCACCTTTGTGCCCACCGGATCTTTCAATCCCATTTTCTTTACTGCCGCCTGGTTGATAAGGCAGGCAGCGGTAGAGTCAGTGGCGTATTGCGGGCTGAAATCCCTGCCTGCTACTATTTTCTGGCCGGTGGTTTGGGTCCAGTCATATTGCACACCGGTTACATTCATGTAAAAATCCTGGTCGGCCGTTTTGCCCGGCCAGTCTACGCCATTCATAGCACCATTCAATCTTACAATATTATCATCACTGGCAGATACCCCTTTCACACCCGGAACCTGCAGGAGTTCCGCTTTGACGATATCAAATTTATTGCTGATCTCTCCCCTGGCCATGATATCTACCAGGTTTTCCGGATCATAACCCACCGGCCTGCCTTCCAGGTGACGAATCTGTTTGACGATAACAATGGTGGTAATGATCAGAAAAATAGAGATCATGAACTGGAAGGTGACCAGCCCCCTTCTCAACAGGCTGCCTCCTTTTTCGGCAGGCGCCATCTGTTTAAGCACCCGGATAGGCTGAAAGCGGCTCAGGTAAAAGGCAGGATAACTGCCTGCTATCAGCCCGGTTCCTACACCCAGGATGATCAGCAATGTCCAGATTTGCCAGTTGGCATAATCCGGAACAAATGTTTTTCCGGAAATACGCATAAATCCCGGTAGTGCCAGTTTGGCCAGCACGATCCCTAATACCAGCGCTATCAAAGACATCAGCAGCGCTTCGCTCAGAAATTGGAAAATGATCAGTTTACGGGAGGAGCCCATGGTTTTGCGCAGGCCTACTTCCAGTGCACGCCGTTCAGAGCGGGCAGTAGCCAGGTTCATGAAGTTGATACAACCTATCAGCAATATAAACAACCCTACAATGCCCAGCAGGATGATGGTATTGATGGTCCCCCCGTCAGGTTTACCGTTTCTGAAGTTACCATGCAGCCGCAGTTGGGCAAATGGGTAGGCAAACAAGGTCGTGTTTTGTTCATCCTGTTTATCCAGGAATAGTTTTTTCAGTTTCTCATTCACTACTGCCAGTTTAGCGTTAGGCTGCAGTTGTACCCAGGTTAGCAGCCGGTAGTCGTCCCATTTGGTGGCCCAGGTGTTTTCCTGCTCCAGTTGGGAGAAGGGCAGTATGACATCAAATTTGTTGCTGCTGTTGTCTGGCACATCCCGGATCACCGCAGCTATCTTTAAAGAGCGGGAATTGTTGTGCACCAGTAATTTACCCACCACATCTTTGCTATCAAAAAGTTTGATGGCCGTACGTTCGGTGATGACGATGGAGCCGGGTTCTTGGAGTGCCGCTACCGGGTTGCCCGCAAGTGCGGGAAAGCTCATCATATTAAAATAGTCGGGGTCTGCATAGAGGGTGTTTTCATAGAAGCTTTTTTCGCCTGCCCGCACCAGTTCTGCACCGCCCTGGGTGCTGCGGGCCACATATTTAAGTTCCGGTATTTCATTACGCAGGCTGGCTGCCAGCGGGCCAGGGGTGAGGCGTCCGGTACCGATATCCCCATTCATATCCTGGTTGATCATGACCAGGTGGATCTCTTTCAGATGCGCATGGAACTTATTGTAGCTGCATTCATCCACGATGACCAGGAGTATCATGATTCCCATGGCCAGCCCTACAGACAGGCCGCCTATATTGATAATAGCGGATACCTTGTTTTTGGTAAGGCTGCGCCAGGCCATTTTAAAGTAGCTTTTAAGCATTATATCGGTTTTTACCGGTTATCAGATCGTTGATATAGCATTGCCCTGCTGTCACTAAGAAAATGCCAGGATTGTATCATGCTGAAAGTCAATCTTCTATGGTTCTATAAATGGGTGTAAACTGGCCGGATTTGTACAGGGATTGTTCATAAATGAACGGCGCAGGAAGTGGTGCATAAGCAGGGATGGGAGTGAGGGTATTAATCCTCCAGGATGCTGGCCAGGTTTTTAAGTTCATCCTGTTTATAGGCGTCTTTATCGTCCTGGAAACATTTGGACAGTTCTTCCATGAGGAAGCGGATGATCTGCTTGTTGGATTGTGGTTTGAAGTAGGAGGGCACTGACGGTACCGAAACCCGCTTTAAGTAGGTGTCCACATCCTGTTGGGTATAGATCTGGCCCTGGATGGGATCTATAAAAAACAAGATCCGGTAATCGTCCGGATGAAGTGGCGCTGTAAAGTCTATAAAGGTGTCAAAATAAGCGAGGATAAACTGCCGGGGAATGTTTACCGCATATACGGGCAGGTCCAGCATAGCGCAGAGGCTCTGGTATACGATACCATTGGTGAGGGGGTTTCCTTTTTTGGATTCCATCACCTGGTTCATAAAGAACTGGTTTTTGCGCTGGTAGGATACTTCTTCCCCTTTCAGTCCAAAGTAGTTATAGATCATGCTGTTGAGCACATTGATCTGTTCCAGGGGAGTGAGATAGTTATTCAGCTCCAGCCAGATATTACGTTTGATACGTTCTATTTCCATCAGCACCTGAGCAGGCTGCAGATCGGGATATTGGTACCGGGCAGCCAGGATAGCCCCTTCCATGAGGTCGGGTACTTCATGACGGCCCCATATACGCAATGCTTCCTGAAGATCATGATAATGCACGCGATGGATGAGCAGTTCTATCCTTTCCTGGATAGATTCATCAATCGTGTTTTCCCACAGGTTTTCCAGGTTAGGGATGATTTCTTTACCGTACAATAATATTTTATTGGCTACGGTGTCGAATACTTCCTGATCCGGATCATCCAGGAGATGAAATAAAGCATGTATTTCGTTGTTCTCGTGCATATGCGCTATAAGTTGGCAGTAAGAAATCTGCAACCGGCGGTATTATACTACCGGCTGCCAACTGCCGACTGCCTGTTGCAACTATCAGGCCTTTTTCTTTTTTGCAGGTGCTTTCTTTTTAGGAGGATTGGCTTTTACGTCTTCAATGATCGCCTTCGCTTCTTCCACCGTCAGGTCGGCAGCAGTATCTATTTTCTCTTTAGGTATTTTAAAGTTCCGCAGTCCCTGTTTAATATAAGGTCCGTAAGGGCCTTTCAGGATCTGGATTTTTTCCTTTTCAAATACTTTGATCGTACGTTCACTTTTGGCGGTACGTTTTTCCGCGATTAATGGCCCTACCTCATCCAGTTCTACGGTATAAGGGTCCATTTCTTTTTTCAGGGAATAGAATTGTTTGTCATGTTGTGCATAAGGACCAAAGCGTCCAATGTTTACCACTACATCACTACCTTCAAACTGGCCCAGTGTCCGGGGCAGTTTAAACAATTCCATCGCTTCTTCCATGGTGATGGTTTCAATGCTCTGGGTAGCTTTCAGTTTGGCAAAGCGGGGTTTCTCCTCATCTTCTGCCTTACCTATCTGGATCATCGGGCCATAGCGTCCCATGCGGGCCACGATAGGTTTTCCACTTTCCTTATCTTCACCCAGCAGGCGTTCTCCCTTCACCCTTTCTGCATTTTCCAGGGTGTCTTGTACTGCTTTATGGAAGGGTTGGTAGAAGTTGTTGAGCATTTTGTTCCAGACCTGTTTACCGCCTGCAATTTCATCAAACTCTTCTTCAATTTTGGCAGTAAATCCGTAATCCATTACGGAGTCAAAGTATTGGTTGAGGAAGTCTGTAACGATCATGCCCAGGTCGGTAGGGAATAGTTTGGACTTTTCCGCACCGGTATTTTCTGAGTCGGTATTTTTGCTGATCTGGTTATCCTTGAGTAAGAGGATGCGGTATTCTCTTTTCACGCCTTCCTTATCCCGTTTTTCAACGTAGTTACGTTTCTGGATAGTGGTGATGGTAGGCGCGTAAGTAGACGGGCGGCCGATGCCCAGTTCTTCCAGTTTCTTTACCAGGCTGGCTTCCGTATAGCGTGGTGCCGGACGGGAGAATCTTTCAGTAGCCTTCATTTCTTTCAGGTCCAGCGCCTGTTTTACTGTTAAAGGCGGCAGAGAACCTTCCTGGTCTTCCTCTTCTTCCGTTACATCTTCCTCATCGCGGCTTTCCAGGTATACTTTCAGGAATCCGTCAAATTTGAGTACTTCACCGCTGGCGGTCAGTTCCTCGTGATTGGTGGAGATATCTATTTTGGCGATGGTTTTTTCCAGTTCTGCATCACTCATCTGGCTGGCAATGGTGCGTTTCCAGATCAGGTCGTACAGTCTTTTAGTATCACTGTCATCATCGGTATGATTTTCCATATAAGTGGGCCGGATGGCTTCGTGCGCTTCCTGTGCCGACTCATTTTTATTTTTGAATTTACGGTGCTGGTGGTATTTTTCCCCGAAGCTGGTGTTGATCTCTTTCTGGATATTAGCCAGGGCGGTATCAGACAGGTTTACGGAGTCGGTACGCATATAGGTGATCTTCCCGCTTTCGTACAGTTTCTGCGCCAGGAGCATGGTTTTAGACACGCTGTATCCCAGCTTACGGCTGGCCTCCTGCTGGAGGGTAGAGGTGGTAAATGGCGCCGCCGGAGATTTTTTCCCCGGTTTAACCTGGATGTCTTTAACAGTATAAGCCGCCCCTACGCATTGCTGCAAGAACTTTTCTGCGTCTTCCGCTGTTTTAAACTTGGTAGGGCCTTCGGCTTTAAAAGAGATGTTTTTACCACTGATATCTTTGCCGGTAAACCAGGCCTCAACTTTAAATGTGCTTACAGAGTTAAAAGCGTTGATTTCCCGTTCCCTTTCCACGATCAGCCTTACTGCTACAGATTGTACCCGGCCGGCAGAGAGGGAGTTGCGCATACTCATTTTGCGCCAGAGTACGGGAGATAGTTCAAAACCTACTATTCTGTCGAGGATACGGCGGGCCTGCTGGGCGTGTACCATGTTCATATCCAGCAAACGGGGTTGCCTGACTGCCTTTTCGATCGCCGATTTGGTGATTTCATGGAAAACGATCCGTTTTGTATTTACCGGATCCAGGCCTAATACCTCACATAAGTGCCATGAAATGGCTTCCCCCTCACGGTCCTCATCCGTTGCCAGCCAAACCTCATCGGTTTCCTTGGCCAGCTTCTTCAGGTCCTTCACCACCTTTTCTTTATCTTCAGGAACTATATATTTAGGTTTGAAGTTATTTGGAATGTCAATCCCCATGTCATCCTTTTCCAGATCACGGATGTGACCGAAGCAGGATTTGACCTCAAAGTCATTACCTAATATTTTTTCAATGGTCTTGGCCTTTGCTGGGGACTCAACTATAACTAGATTTTTTGCCATGAACGGTGCTTTATTGCGCTACTAAATACGCAAATTTTTGTAAAAAAAATACAAATGCGATTTTTGCAAGTATATAAAAGTAGGTTGAAAATAAAAAATAAGGCTACTTTTCTAATGTTGCAATTTTTTGTAATGTAATGAAATTAGCGGGTATGGAGCTTATTTACGTATATTCATACTTAGAGGGGCTTTTATAAAAAATAAATAAAATGGATATAGTTATTATAGGCGCTGGCAATATTGCACATTGTTTTGGTCACCTGCTGAAGCTGCATGGACATCAGGTGGTGCAGGTGATTAGCCGTAACAGGGAGCATGCGAAGGAGCTGGGTGAAATACTGAATGTACCGTATACGGACGATATGACGGATATCCATATGGATGCAGATGCCTACCTGCTGGCGGTAAGTGACGCGGCATTGCCAGAGCTGAACGACCAGCTGCGGTTGGGAAAAAGGATTGTAGCACATACTTCGGGGGCCGTATCGCTGGACGCGATTTCCCGGATCTCGACCCATACAGGTGTCTTATATCCCCTGCAATCTATCCGTAAAGAGATTAAAACGTACCCACCTATACCTATTATAATGGAGGCCAGCAATGATGAGGTACTCCGCCGGCTGCAGGCATTGGCCCAGAGTATTGCCTCCCGTATTGAGGTAATGCCATCGGCCCAACGGCTCCGCCTACACCTGACTGCCGTGTTGTGTAATAATTTTACCAACCACCTGATTGCCAGGGCCAAAGCGTATTGTGAGCAACAATCGCTGGACTTTACCCTGTTGCAGCCCATTATTAAGGAAACCTTTGACCGGTTGGAGAAATATCCGCCCCAGGCGGTGCAAACAGGCCCCGCACTCCGGCAGGACGAGATTACAATGGCTCTGCACCGCTCCCTACTGGAAGGGGACGACCAGCTACAGCTGGTGTATCAGGTATTGTCCGACAGTATTTACCAGTTTCATGCCGGTCAGCGCTAACTGCCAGGGGGGACGCTATTCATATAATATATATTATATGGCAGGCCCCCGTTTGTAATAACCTTGGTGAAGTGGCTTTTAAAAAATATTTTTGCGGTCTGTTTTAAATGATGGGCATGTATAATATTACATTTAAGTTTGAGCAGCAGGGATTGGAAGAAGTAACCGTTAAAAATGCACCGGAGGGAGACTCGATCCTGGAAGTAGCACTTAAGCACAACATCCGCCTGCATCATAATTGCGGTGGGGTATGTGCCTGCAGTACCTGTCATATTTATATAGATAGCGGGGAGGAACTGGTAGAAGAGATTACAGACCGGGAGGAGGACTTTATAGACCGGGCGCGTAATCCGCGGTTAAATTCACGTTTAAGCTGTCAGTGTATTTTACAGGAAAGTGGTGGACAGGTGCTGGTAACTATTCCGGATCAGACGTTGATCCATGGGGAATAGGTAATTAATAAATCCATAATTAATCATATTATGCTGCATTTTGAACCCCCCATTCACTGGAAAGACTATGAAGATATAGCGATTAAGCTGTATGAACGTTTCGGCGCAGAATTTACAGAGAGTAAGATCTACCGTATCCGTTTTACCGACCTGCTGGAATGGGTATTGCAGTTGCCGAATTTTGAGGGCAAACGGGAAGAATGCAATGAAGGGCATCTGGAAATGATTCAGAGTACCTGGGTATATGAATGGCGGGATAGTCAGAAATAGCTGCTTATAAAAATCAAGGATCAAATGAATGTACTTTCGCTGTTTAAGCCGGTTAAAACTTTTGTATTGGATGTGGATGGTGTGCTTACGGACGGTACAGTGCAGTTATTGCCAGGCGGGGAGTTATCGCGCAGGATGAATATTAAGGATGGGTATGCGTTGCAGCTGGCAGTGAAGATGGGCTACCGGGTGGTAATCATTTCAGGGGGCAAGTCGGAGAGCGTTGTAAGCCGGTTGCAGGGATTAGGCATCCGTGATATTTACACCGGCGTACATGATAAGAAGGAAAAGCTGGAAGATTATGTGCTGGAGCATGGTTTACAATGGGAGGAAATCCTGTTTATGGGAGATGATATCCCGGATTACCGGCCTATGCAAATGGTAGGACTGGCGGTATGTCCGGCAGATGCGGTACCGGAAATTAAAAGTATTTGCAGATACATTTCTCCTGTGGGAGGAGGTCAGGGCTGTGTACGGGAAGTAATAGAAAAAGTACTGAAGCTCAATGATCACTGGATGATGGACGACAGTGTGCGGAGCATATAGTCGTAGTACATTTACCGCAATTTTGAAACCATGAAGCTTTTACCAGCATTTTTCAGACTAATAAGATATCCTAATCTTATATATATAGCACTTACCCAGTTTTTATTGCAATACTGTGTAGTGGCACCGGTATTGGTGAAAAGCGGCGAGGTCCCTTCCTTATCCGGTGGCGAGTTTTTTTTACTATCATTATCCACCATATTAATTGCAGCCGGTGGATATATTATCAATGACTACTTCGATATCAACATTGATATTATTAACAAGCCGGATAAAATGGTGGTAGATAAGATTATCAGCCGCCGCTGGGCGATGGCCTGGCATACCATTTTTAATATGGCAGGTGTTTCCCTTGGATTTATTGTAGCCTGGAAAACCGGACAGATATACCTGGGATTAACACAGGTGATCAGTTCCCTTTTGTTGTGGTTTTATTCCACTTCCTTTAAGCGGCAGGTATTGATCGGTAATGTGGTGATATCCTTACTGACGGCGCTTTCTGTGGTGGTGGTAGGTTTTTATGAAAAACAGATCTATGAAAGCTTTGAGGCTATTATGTCTCCGGTGGGCCGTAAGCTGATCCAGATAATAGGTATTTATGCCTTATTTGCTTTTATCATCTCTATGGTACGGGAAGTGGTAAAAGACCTGGAAGACATGATAGGGGACAGCAAGGATGGTTGCCGGACCATTCCCATCGTATGGGGCATGCAGCCAGCTAAACGGTTATGTGATGGGTTGTTCCTGGCATTACAATTATTGTTGGTGATGGTGGAGCTCCGGGTATGGATCTTAGGTTGGTGGATCGCCATTGTATACCTGCTGGTATTTGTACAATTGCCTTGCATATATGCCTGGGTGTTATTAAGAAAAGCGCATCTGCCTGCCCATTATCATAAAGTAAGCTCCCTGGTAAAATGGGTGATGCTCACTGGTATTTTATCAATGATATTCTTTAAACTTTTTCTTTGATGTATAAGGGTAAACGGGTGATCCTGGCTTCTCAGTCGCCCAGGCGTAAACAATTACTGGAACAGGCAGGTGTTGCATTTGAAGTAAAGGTGGTAGCAACGGAAGAAACTTTCCCGGAGGGCATGCCAGTTGCAGAGGTACCTGTACATATTGCCCGTCAGAAGGCGGCAGCAGTAGCCACATTATGCACTTCGGAAGATATTGTGCTTACAGCAGATACGGTAGTGGTACTGGATGAGACCATTATAGGAAAACCAGTTGACCGGGAAGATGCTATCCGTATATTAACGGCATTAAGCGGGCGCACGCACCAGGTGATCACCGGTGTAGTGATCAGACAAGGCACATCAGAACAAGCCTTTTCCAAAACCACTGCCGTACATTTTAAACCACTCACACAAGAGCAGATCATTTATTACATAGATACTTATCAACCCTTTGATAAAGCTGGTGCTTATGCCATCCAGGAATGGATAGGCGCCGTAGGCATTGATGGCATCAATGGTTGTTTTTATAACGTGATGGGACTTCCGGTAAGTAAGGTGCTGGAAGTATTGGAAACGATGTAAAAAAAGAACGGCGCAAATAAATTGCGCCGTGAGATTGGTTGGTTGAGCGTAAAACGCAAATATTATTCCAGCACCAGGATGTTTACATCTTTGTTGGTAAGCCAGTCTGCTTCTTTTAATTTCTCCAGGTTAATGACCCCTACTATATAACGCCAGGTAGGAGATTCATACTTTTCAGAGATGCTGTAAAACTCGGAGAGTTCCACATGTTCCGGGTTTTTATACCGCAGGTATATTTTTAACTGTACATCATTGGTAAATGCCGGTTGGTTAGCTTGTTTGATCTTTTTGTATTCATACCGGTAGTTATAAAGCAATGCAGAGATATCTGATAATACGGCACTACCAGTAGCAGTACCACCAGCACCTTTACCTACAAAGAATTGTTTGTCGGTAAATGCGCTTTCCAGCAGGATACCATTGTACTCGTTATCCACATCCGACAGCAGGTTATGTTCTTTAATCAGGTGTGGCAGTACATAAGCAAATACGCTTCCGTTTTGACGGCGGCAGTTACCGATCAGCTTGATGGTACAGTTTCTTTGTTTGGCAAACTGGATATCAAAATCGTTCAGGTGATGGATCCCGAAGTTGAACACTTCTTCCGGCTTTACAAAAGTGCCAAAGGCATGTAATAGCAGGATAACGATTTTGAACTTAGGATCGTAGCCTTCTATATCCAGGGTAGGGTCCGTTTCGGCGAAACCTTTATCCTGTGCTTGTTGCAGCGCAGTTTCAAAGCTCAGGTTCTCTTCAAAAATTTTTGTCAGTATATAGTTGGTAGAGCCGTTGCAGATACCTTCCACTGCATTGAGCAGGTCGTTGTCATAATATTCTTCCAGGTTGCGGATAATGGGAATGCTGGCGCAGCTGGAGCCTTCATAGAGGAAAGGCACTTTGTTATCTACCTGCAGCTGATAAAGCGCCGGGAGGTTTTCTGCGATCATGCGTTTGCTGGCACTTACCACTGCTTTGCCATTGCGGAGTGCAGTGCTTACAATTTCAAAAGCCGCCTCCGTATCATTGATCAGTTCTACCACCACATCGATAGTAGGGTCCTGCAGTATTTCATTTTTATCGGTAGTAAAATAGCTGGAATCTATAGACCGTGGTTTAGAAGGATCTTTGATACATATTTTTTTGATACGGGCATTAATACCTTTTGTTCTATTGAGTACTTCGTATAACCCTTGTCCTACGCATCCGAATCCAAAAATGCCTAAATTGATGATTTTTTTTTCCATACTTTATTTATACTTCTGGTTTGATGAGCTGCAGGCTTTGCGCCGGTAGCTGTAAGCTGTTTTTATTTTGCTGAATGGTGTATTACTGTAAAATGGTAATCTGTTTGCCGGCCGGGTGATTTAATTTTTCCAGTGCCTGCTTGAGATCATTGATCAGGTCTTCCGCATCTTCAATACCAACAGACAGGCGGATGCAGGAGTCCTGGAGTCCGGCCTTTTTACGGAAGTCTTCCGGGATAACCCGGTGGGTCATGGTAGCAGGATGATTGAGCATACTTTTCACTCCTCCGAAACTTTCTGCCAGTTTAAAAAGTTTAGTAGCATTTACGATGCGGATGGCATTTTTAATGTTATCATTTTTCAGGGAAAAGCTTACCATAGCCCCATAATACTTTTGTTGTTTACGGGCGATGTGGTGGTTTTTATGAGTAGCCAGACCAGGATAAAATACTTTGTCAACCGCCGGGTGGGCTGCCAGCCAGGTAGCAACAGTCATAGCATTGCTGCATTGTTTTTCCAGGCGCAGGCATAATGTTTCGATCCCTCTCACCGTAAGCCATGCTTCAAAAGGGCTGAGGATACCACCGGAAACATTCTGGTTAAAACGTATCTGATCGGCCAGGGATTTATTGTTGACCACTACGAGGCCGGCAATCACATCGGTATGTCCCGCCAGGTATTTAGAAGCACTGTGGATCACAATATCCGCCCCTAATACAATAGGTTGCTGCACCAGAGGAGTGGACAAGGTATTATCCACTACCAGGAGGATATTATGTTGTTTGGCTATTTTACTGATAGACTTGATATCAGATATTTTAAGGGTAGGGTTGGTAGGAGATTCCAGCCAGATAATGCGGGTATTGGGTGTAATATTTGCCAGTACTTTATCTGTGTTGCTGGTATCCACATAGTTTACTTTAATACCAAACCGGTCAAACATATGATTGAATGCCTGGAAAATACCACCGTAGGTATCTTCCACTGCCATGATTTCATCTCCTGTTTTGAGCAGTTTCAGGACCGCGTCAATAGCCGCCATCCCACTGGCAAAGCCAAAGCCCGCATATCCTTCTTCCAGGTTACAGATCAGGTCTTCCAGTACCTTGCGCGTAGGATTGTTGGCACGTGAAAATTCAAAGCCCTTATTAATGCCCGGCGATTCCTGTACAAAGGTGGAGCTTTGATAAATAGGCACAGAGATAGCGCCTGTCAGCTCATCGATGGGAATGCTGTGTATTAATTGTGTAGCTGTTTTCATGTGCTGTTTTTTTAGTGGTTATCCGTAAGGTACGGATAGCCCATGTCATTCATTCACGTATGTCCGCAAATGTTCTTGTTTTAACGTAACAAATCTTTGAGAAAGGAGGGGTATGGGCAAAAAAAAAGCACTTCCGGTTGTTGGAAGAGCTCAATAATCTTAATAGGAACGAAGATGTTTCTCTGCCAACTTATCTATCTCCAGTATAGGTATACTGAAGCCGGAATTAGCACCTTTTCCCGTTTTACAACGAGATGGTTGCTAAGGCATCGCAGGGCCAAGTCCCTCCGCCTTTCTGGATAAGTCATGTAAAAGAACTGCGTGCAAAGGTAAGCGTACTTTGGTGAATTTTCCAAATGGGTATCAAATTTAATTTTATTTACGTAAATTGGTACTTTGTTCTCCTTTTATGATGTTTTTTTAACTGAAATCAGCTATCCGGGAATTTGTCATGCCGGATAAGCCGGAAGCATGCAACAATTAAACATTAATATAATGAGTGTTAACCCCCTACTCACAGAAGAGTTATTTCAGCACATCTGGCAATTCCGTTTATTTAGCCAGGAAGGGCTTACTACAGTAAGCGGCGAAAAGGTGCAGGTGATGCATCCCGGACAGCACAATCAACATGAAGGGCCTGATTTTACTGCTGCGAGGCTCAGGATCGGCGATACTTTATGGATGGGAAATGTGGAGCTGCATCTTAAAACATCTGACTGGTTCCGGCATGGGCACCAGCATAATCCCCGGTATAGCAATATCATCCTGCATGTGGTATTTGAGCATGACATTGCCGCGCCGGTAGCTCCATATACGCCTTGTATTGTTTTGCAGGAGCATATTCCCAAATTGTTATTAAAGAGGTATGAGCAGTTAAGACAATCACTTCGTTTTGTTCCCTGTGCATTTGGAGCAGCTAAGGTACCATTGCTTACCTGGTATAGCTGGAAAGAGCGGTTACTGGCCGAGCGATGGGAGCGGAAAACCAGTAATATGCAGGCCTGGCTGGTATACAACAAATACAATTGGGAAGAGGTATGCTACTGGGCAGTAGCCCAGAGCTTTGGTACACCGGTAAATGCCCTTCCCTTTTTACAGCTGGCACAATCTTTACCGCATCACTTACTGATCCGGCACAGGCCTGGTTTAATGCAGCTGGAGGCATTATTGTTCGGGCAGGCTGGGTTGTTAAAAGGAGCGTTTATAGAGGAGTATCCCCGTCAGCTCCAGGAAGAATATCACTATCTGCAGCATAAGTACCAGTTGAAGCCGCTGGTACCTTATGCATGGAATTGGCTGCGCATGCGTCCCGCCTCTTTTCCGAGTATGCGTATTGCCACTTTTGCCGGATTATTACACCAATCCTCTCATTTATTTTCCAGGATTCTGGAAACAGAAACGATTGCAGCACTGGAGCAATTATTTTCCGTACAGCCATCCGCGTATTGGCAAACTCATTACCGGTTTGATCATCCTGTTGAAAAAACTTCCCGTCCTGCCCGTTTAGCAGTACATAACATCCTGATTAATACGGTATTGCCGCTACTATTTCTTTATGGTCAGCAAAAAGGGATCCGGGAATACCAGGAAAAGGCCCTTCATCTGCTCAGCCAGCTACCTGCAGAAGAGAATAAAATCACGGCCGGATGGCACACCATGGGAGTACCCCAGCGATGCGCCCTGGAATCGCAGGCGTTATTACAGCTGAAACAATACTATTGTGACGAAAAGCGCTGCCTGCAATGTGCAATAGGTACCAAATTGCTGCGGGAGGGCATATTTTAAAAAGCTATTAGCTTTTGGCTGTTAGCCTTTAGCTGGCCATCATGATTTATGGCTAACCGCTAACAGCTTACCAATTAAACGTTACATCCTGCAAAATATCCGGATGTACACTTTTGGCCACCGGGCAGGTAAGTGCTGCTCTTTCGAGGATGGTTCTTTCTTTTTCTCCCAGCTGGTGTCCTTCAGGAAAGTCGAAACTCACTTTTACACCAGTGATCCTGCGGGGTTCGGTGCCCATGATTTTTTGAATACTTACCCGGGTGCCTTCAATTTGCCATTGGTGCTGGCGGGCAGTGATGCCCATGATAGTCAGCATACAGGAGCCTAAAGCCGTAGCTACCAGGTCGGTAGGAGAAAACCGTTCGCCTTTACCGTTGTTGTCTACAGGCGCATCTGTTTCTATGACGGTGCCAGACTGTAGATGGGTAGCAGTGGTACGAAGTTCTCCGGTATATATTATCTGTGCGGTTTGCATGGTCATTTATTTAAGATTGGAAATGTAAAATAAATGTATTTTTATTAATTGGTCAATGGCAGGCAGTGAGCGGGTATAGAACAGTCATCCGGGAATAGTGATACCGGTGGGGATTTGTGGAGCTGAAGCGAAGGCCTTGTGGGCTGACAGCAACTAATTTTAAGAAAAAAACCTGTAGGTTTGTAACAATACTATAAAACAAGCGTTTATTAAATATATAATAGCCCATTACTGTGAAAAAATTACACTTATTCTTGCTTTTACTACTAATCGGCGGCAGTTTGCAGGCGCAAACCAATAACCCGTCCCGCCAATCGAAGAAAGAGGAGAAAGAGCAAAAGAAGTTAAAGCGTATTTCCCTCTTTAAGGAAAGAGAAGAAGGGGAAAATATGTATGAGCGTGATTTTTCTATAGGAGGCCGGTTAAATACGGATGGCTGGGGAGGTTTTCTGGAAATGGGGTACCGTAAGAACCGGAAGATCGTCAATTACTTTCAGTTTGAGTTTGCAGAAAAGAAAGACCCGCATGAGCATAAACGTGCCGGAGAATACCTGGGTACCGGTCCATGGGGAGAGTCTTATTCTGAGAAGCCTTATATTTTCCTGAAGCAGAACAATTTTTACCAGGCAAAGCTGGGCATAGGACAACGGTACCTAATAGGAGGAAAAGGTAATAAGAATGGGGTAGAAGTGAGTGCTATCTATTATGGAGGCATCTCCCTGGGGCTGATGAAGCCTTATTACCTGAACATCCGGGACCCGAATACGGGAGGTGCCATACAGGTGAAGTATGGTACGGGCACCACGTATGATACTTCGTTTATCAAACCATCAGACATTATCGGAGGAGCCGGTTTTGGCAAGGGCTGGGGCGAAATTAAACTGGTACCGGGATTACATGCCAGAGCAGGTATGCGATTTGACTGGGCGCATTTCAATGAAGTGGTGAGTGCACTGGAAGTGGGCGTGAATGCAGAGTACTATACCAAGGAAGTGCCTATTATGGTAGAATTGGATAATAAACATAAACAGTTCTTTTTCAATGCATATGTAAGCTTGCAGTTTGGTAAGCGATGGAATAGGAGATAAGTAGTAACTTTGCTTTTTAAAAGAAAGGAATCAGCGATGCAAGAATTACCCGTAATAGCCGCAGAACCAGCCGCCACCCGAGTTAAAAAACCGGATTGGCTGCGCGTGAAGCTCCCGATAGGAGAAAATTATAAGCAGGTAAGAGGACTGGTAGATACCCATAAATTACATACTATTTGCGAAAGCGGTAATTGTCCTAATATGGGCGAGTGCTGGGGAGCCGGTACTGCTACCTTTATGATATTAGGAAACATCTGTACCCGTAGCTGTGGTTTTTGTGCAGTCGCCACGGGCAGGCCGGAGCCGGTAGACTGGGATGAACCCCAGCGTGTAGCAGAGGCCATCTATATCATGAAAGTAAAACATGCCGTACTTACTTCAGTAGACAGGGATGAATTAAAAGATGGTGGCTCTATCATCTGGGCAAATACCATTAAAGCCATCCGTGCATTGAATCCGGATACTACATTGGAAACGCTGATCCCTGATTTTCGCGGACAATGGGAAAACCTTCAGCGTTTGATAGACGTAGCTCCTGAAATTGTTTCCCATAATTTGGAAACAGTAGAGCGTTTAACCAAACAGGTAAGGATACAGGCTAAATACCATCGCAGCCTGGAAGTGATACGCCGGTTAAAAGAAGGTGGTATGCGTACCAAGAGCGGCATTATGCTGGGACTGGGCGAAACAAAAGAAGAAGTGGTACAGGCAATGCAGGACTTAACCGACAACGGTTGTGACGTTGTAACATTAGGCCAGTACCTGCAACCTACTCCCAAACATCTTCCGGTAGTACGTTTTGTACACCCGGATGAGTTTGCCGAACTCCGTGAAATTGGCTATGCAATGGGACTTGACTATGTAGAATCGGGTCCGCTGGTAAGGTCATCTTATCATGCAGAGAAACATATTCATAGTGGTCGTCCACAATAGATTACTCACAGCATTGTAAACATTACATTAAAATCACCCTTTATGGGTGATTTTTTATTAATAGAACATTATCTTTGCTCCTCAATAAAAAAAGAGGTCTCCGATAAATCCCCTCTTTAAGGAAACCTGAACCTACCTGTTTTAATGGAAGCGTAACAAAAAAAGTTGCAGGCGTAGCCCGTATGGGAAATGCTAATGACGCTTGATAGATATTGTCTATTGCGTATAAACAATAATGATATCTATATAAGAGGATTATACGTTTCGGCATATAATTTTATCCCCTCTTTATACAGCTATCATTTATTCTGATTGGTACAAAGAAGAACTGACTGACAAAAGCCTTTTATGAAGAAAGTATTTTTTCCGGTAGTTGTGATTAGTATGTTATTCCTCACGGGTAGTATATATGCACAGCAGTCCCCCGATTCACTATTATCTCAAGCCACTGTAGAGGATTGTATACGGTATGCGTTAGCGCATCAGCCCGTTTTGAAGCAGTCTCAGCTGGATGAAGAAATCACCGAAAGAACGATTAAGAGTAAACTGGCCGACTGGTATCCGCAGGTGAACCTGGATTATAATATCCAGCATTACCTGGAGTTGCCTACTTCGTTTTTTCAGAACCAGCCCACCAAAATAGGGGTAACCAATTCATCGGCCGCGTTGTTTTCACTGAATCAGAACCTGTTTAGCCGCGACCTGTTACTGGCCAGTAATACCGCCAGGGACGTACGTAAACAGGTGAGGCAGAATTCTACCCGCAACCGCATCGATGTCATCTCTGATGTGAGCAAAGGGTATTATGATGTATTGCTTACCAAAAAGCAGATAGAAGTGCTGGATGAAGATGTTGTGCGGCTGGAACGTAGTTTGAAAGATGCGTACAACCAGTATCAAAGTGGGGTGGTAGACAAAATAGATTACAAGCGGGCCACCATTTCATTGAATAATACCCGGGCGCAGCGTAAAGGTGCCCAGGAGCAACTGACTGCCAAGATAGAATACCTTAAACAATTGATGGGCTATCCTACCGGCGGAAGCGAGCTGTCGCTGGTATATGATACCACAGAGGTAACCTCCCAGCTGGCTGCCGACACCGCCATTATGGTAGATTACAAGAGCCGGATAGAATACCAGTTATTACAAACACAGCAAACTTTGCTGAAAGCGGATCTGCAATATAATAAGTGGAGTTTTCTGCCATCTTTATCTGCTTTTATAAACTACTCCTTTGCCTATCAGCATAATGAATTTGCCAAGTTGTATGATCACAACTATCCGAATTCACTCTTAGGTTTAAAGTTATCCTTACCTATTTTCCAGGGGTCCAAACGTATTCATAATATACGTCAGGCCGAATTGCAATTGAAGCGGATAGACTGGGATTTTATTACTCTGAAAAATCAGATCAATACCCAGTATACTGCTGCAATGGCTGTTTATAGGAGTAACCTGAATGATTATACGGTATTAAAAGAGAACCTGGAAGTAGCCAAAGACGTATACAACATGGTGCAGTTACAATACAAGGCAGGTGTAAAAACCTATCTGGATGTGATAATATCAGAAACAGACCTGCGTTCTGCGCAGCTCAATTATTTTAATGCTATGTACCAGGTACTGTCGAGCAAGATAGATCTGCAGAAAGCATTAGGAACCTTAACAGCTAATTATTAAATGGTAACCGGAACGGATATGAAAAAGAAGAATTACATTGTTTTTACTTGCACTGTTGGGCTGCTTTCCTGGACAGCCTGTAATGGGCCGGCCACAAAAAGTGCTCCTGCCATGCCGCCTACGCCGGTAAATGTGGTACCAGCAGCTACGGGATCAGCCGTTTATTATGATAAATATCCCGCCACAGTGGTGGCATTAAACCAGGTAGAACTTCGCTCACAGGTAGGAGGTTTTATCACGGGTATTTATTTCCAGGACGGAGAGGTAGTACAGAAAGGAAAAACATTATATGAAATAGACCGCCGGAAATATGAAGCCGCTTACCGCCAGGCAGAAGCCAGCATTCAAAGCGCCAAGGCTAACTATAACCGTGCTAAAAAAGATGCCGACCGCTATCATCAGCTGGCCGAGCAGGATGCGATTGCACGTCAGACATTAGACAATGCAGACGCTACGCTGGAAACCACCCGTAGCCAGGTAGCCGCCGCAGAAGCCAGTTTGCTTGCAGCACGTACCGACCTGGACTACTCTTTAATTAAAGCCCCCTTTACCGGAAGGATAGGGATATCACTGGTGAAGCTGGGCGCACAAATCAGCCCTGGTTCCACTTTGCTGAACACCATTTCTTCAGAAAATCCCATTGCCGTAGATTTTGTGGTAAATGAATCTGATATCCCGCGTTTTGCCGCATTCAAAGGCAAAACAGTAGGCGC
The DNA here is from genome assembly GCF_040567655.1 of Chitinophaga sp. H8. NCBI lineage: Bacteria > Pseudomonadati > Bacteroidota > Chitinophagia > Chitinophagales > Chitinophagaceae > Chitinophaga > Chitinophaga defluvii. The sequence goes on from NZ_JBEXAC010000002.1 coordinate 3,120,014, forward strand.
ACAGGATTCTACTTTCCGCTTATTACTGCCTAACGGGGTGGCCTATACAGAAGCCGGCAAGATCATCGCAATAGATCGTGGTGTAGATAATCAAACAGGTACTATCCGGGTGAGGATCGAATTCGCGAATCCGAAGGATGAGCTGAAAGATGGTATGAGCGCCGTATTGATGGTATTGAATGAACAGTCCGGTGAGCGGGTGATTGTACCTTACAAGGCGGTGATTGAGCAGATGGGTGAGTTCTTTGTATTTATAGCAAAGGATAGCATTGCAGAGCAGCACAAAGTACATTTAGGGCCTAAGCTGAAAGACCAGGTAGTGATTATGGAAGGTGTACAGCAAGGAGATAAAGTGATCACAGAAGGCTTCCAGCGCTTACGCGATGGCGGTAAGATACAGATAGGTATACCACAGCAGCCTGCCAAGGCGCCGGGTAAATAACCCCGTGGTAGCCGGAAAATGAATCGTTAGGTTAAAACAGCAGGAAAGATGATTGCAAATACTTTTATACGCAGACCAGTAACCGCTATTGTTATATCGATTGTATTGGTAATGGTAGGGCTGCTGGCTATGATGACACTGCCTATCGGGCAGTATCCGGAAATTTCCCCGCCAACGGTGCAGGTAACCGGAACTTATACCGGTGCAGATGCCCAGACGGTAGAACAAACGGTGGCCACACCCGTAGAAGTACAGGTGAATGGTACCCCAGGTATGACCTACCTGCAGAGTAACAGTACCAGTAATGGTGCGATGAGTATGACGGTAAACTTTGAGGTAGGTACCAACATCAATATTGCTGCCCTGGATGTACAGAACAGGGTAGGTATTGCACAGCCTACATTGCCGCAGGAAGTACAGCGTTTGGGGCTTACCGTTAGAAAACGTAATCCCAGTATCCTGATGCTGGTAGCAATGTATTCTCCTAAGGGAACACACGATATCACATTTGTGGATAACTATACGAACGTGTATGTAAAAGATGCATTGCTGAGAGCTAAAGGGGTGGGAGATATCTTTACCCGTGCGGATGACTTCAGTATGCGTATCTGGCTGAAGCCAGACAAGCTGGCCGCAATGGGTGTTACTGCTGATGATATCCGTGCCGCATTACAGGAACAGAACGCACAGATTACGGCGGGTTCCATTGGGGCACCACCGCAGCAAACCGGACAGACTTTTGAATATACCATATTTGTAAAAGGACGTTTGACAACACCGAAGGAATTTGAGGACATCGTTGTAAAAACACGCCCCAGTGATGGAACATTGGTATATCTGAAGGATGTAGCCCGCGTAGAGTTAGGTAAGTTTAACTATGCAGGTAATAACTTTGTGGATGGGAAGAGAGCATCCTATCTGCTGGTATACCAGGCACCGGGTAGTAATGCGATTGAAACAGCTGAAGCGGTAGTAGCTACCATGGAGCAGCTGAAAAAATCGTTCCCCGCAGATATAGAATATGTAGTACCATTTGAATCAGTAACCGTAGTAAAAGTGTCTATCAAAGAAGTGTTGCACACGCTGGTAGAAGCACTGATACTGGTAGTACTGGTAGTATTCCTGTTCTTACAGAGCTGGCGTGCTACATTGATTCCAATATTGGCGATCCCGGTATCTATTATTGCCACGTTTATCTTCTTTATACCGTTAGGCTTTACGATCAACACCCTTACCCTGTTCGGGTTTGTACTGGCCATTGGTATTGTGGTGGATGATGCCATCGTGGTGGTGGAAGCGGTGCAACATAATATGGACCATGAGAAGATGTCGCCAAAGGATGCCACTACCCAGGCCATGAAAGAGATCTCCGGGCCGGTAATTGCCATTGCATTGATCCTCGCGGCAGTGTTTGTGCCGGTAGGATTTATCCCTGGTATCGTAGGCCGGTTGTATCAGCAATTTGCGATCACAATCGCGATTTCCGTATTGATCTCTGCATTTGTGGCACTGTCATTAACTCCGGCGCTGTGTATATTGATCCTGCGCCCGATGAACCTGAGCAAGGATTCGAAGGGGCTGAATAAATTCTTCTTTAAGTTTAACAGATGGTTTGGTCATACTACCTCCCGTTATTCATTAGGTGTGAAGAAAAGTATTAAGCTGGCACGCTATGTTATCATCCTGCTGGTTTGTATCATGGTGGGTACCATGCTTTTATTTAAAGCAAAACCTTCCGGATTTATTCCTACAGAAGATGAGGGACGCTTGCTGATTACTTTTGACTTGCCGGAGTCCTCCTCTACAGAGCGTACGGTAGGGGTATTGACCTCTATGATGAGAGATCTGGACAGTATTCCTGAGATAGCGCACTATGCCGCACTGGGAGGTTTGAACGTAATTAACTTTGCGACCAAATCAAACAGTGGTACGATGTTCTGCCAGCTGAAACCATGGGATGAGCGGAAGGAGAAATCACAGCAGATATTTGGATTGGTAGCCAGGGTACAGCAAAAATTTGCCAAGTACAAGGAAGCCAATGTGGTGGTAATTCCGCCACCGGCTATTCCGGGGTTAGGATCTACAGCAGGTTTCTCTTTTATACTGCAACAGAAAACAGCTGGTGAAGTAAAGGCCTTTGAAGGGGTATTACAGCAATTTCTGGGAGAGATCAACAAACGTCCTGAAATAGCAAGAGGGTTCTCCTTCTTTACCGCACGGACACCAGGTTATCAATTGGATATAGACCGTGAGAAAGCGAAAAAGCTGGGTGTAAGAATATCCGATATCGGTACGGCTTTGCAAACCTATATGGGTAGTGCTTATATCAACGACTTTACCATCTATGGCCGTAACTTCCGTGTACTGGCGCAGGCAGACTCTACTTATCGCGGAGATATTAAGAACCTGTCGCAGATATTTGTACGTAACCAATCGGGAGGTATGGTGCCATTAAGCACATTAACTTCTTATAAGGTGATAGAAAGTGCACCGGTAATATCGCATTACAACCTGTTCCGTTCTGCGGAAATAAATGGTGGTCCTGCACCGGGTTATAGTAGTGGTGATGCGATCAACGCACTGAAAGAGGTAGCTGCACAGGTGTTGCCGGATGGATATGGCTATGAGTTCTCCGGGTTGAGCCGTGAGGAGTTGTTGTCAGGATCCAAAACGGTGTACATCTTTGCCCTGTCTATCATCTTTGTATTCCTTTTCCTGGCAGCGTTGTATGAAAGCTGGTCGGTACCGTTCTCTGTACTGCTGGCAGTACCTATTGGTGCCTTTGGCGCCATCCTGGTACTTACCTTCCTGCCTAGCCTGAGTAATAACGTATATGCACAGATTGGGTTGATTACCCTTATTGGGTTGTCGGCCAAAAATGCCATCCTGATAGTGGAGTTTGCGAAAGAGCGTGTAGACAGGGGGATGGAGCTGGTAACAGCTGCCGTGGAAGCTGCGAAGCTGCGTTTACGCCCCATTATCATGACTTCCCTCGCTTTCCTCTTAGGTATCATGCCGCTGGTATTATCTTCCGGTGCAGGTGCGGAAGCGCGTAAAACGATGGGTTGGACCGTACTGGGAGGTATGTTTACCGCTACCTTCCTGGCTATATTTATTGTACCGGTATTATTTGTGGTAATTACCCGTTTGGCATATGGTAAAGCCAAATTGCAGCAAATGCGTGAACTGTATAATGAAATACCAGACCGCGATGTACAGGGGAAATTATAGTTGACCTGGATTATTATTATTATTATTATTATTATATAAAAGAGGGCATCTCAATATTGCTTTGGGATGCCCTCTTTGTTTTTCGATGACTTTTAAAAAGGGTTGTTGGCCGGCAATTTTTCCCTATTGCGCAAGAACTTTTCCCAAATCCGTAAAGGAGGGCTGTTTTGTGTGCCTAGTTTTGCTGCTCATTCTTAGGAAAAATTCAACAACCCATATGCATCTATTTATTAACAGGGCATTGCTACTGCTATGCCTATTATGTACTGTCAGCTTTTCTTTTACTGCATCGGCAGTTACAGAACCATTATCTGCTATTAAAGGAATCGTTGTTACATCAGATGGTGAACCTGCTGCTTATGTGGCGGTACAGATCAAAGAAAAGAACCGCGGCACACTGACCAATGAAAAAGGGGAATTTGTGTTTAAAAAGCTGCCTCCTGGCCGTTATACACTTCAGGTGATGCTGATCGGATATAAAACAATGTCGCAGGAGGTAGAGGTGACCGAGGACCAGATTATTCAGGTAAAGCTGGAGCTGGAAACTACCGATAAGCAGCTAAAAGAAGTGATTATAAACGGTACCAGGAACCGGTATAAAAATGATAGCCTTTCCGGGTCATTACGTTTAAGAACGCCTATCCTGGAAGTACCACAGAATATACAGGTGATTTCTGCCAATGTTATTGCTGATCAGCAGGTATTTGATGTAGTGGATGGGGTGACCCGTAATGTAAGCGGGGCTACCCGTGTGGGCCACTGGGATAATCAGTATGCCAATATCCGTATGCGTGGTTCCAAGATCCCCGCTTTCAGGAATGGTATGAACATTGAAGCCAGTTGGGGACCTACAGCAGAAGATGCTGCCATGATAGACCGTATTGAATTTGTAAAAGGACCTGCCGGATTTATGCTGGCAGGTGGTGAGCCCGGTGGTTTTTATAATGTGGTAACCAAGAAACCAACCGGGATTACCAAGGGGGCTGCTACAGTGAGCATGGGTAGTTTCAGTACCTATCGTGCAGCGCTGGATTTTGATGGAAAGCTGAGCAAAGATGGCAAATTGCTATACCGGCTGAACATTGCAGGCCAACAGAAAGATTATTATACCAAATACAATTATAATAACCGCTACCTGTTTGCACCTGTATTAAAATACCTGGTAGATGACCGTACCTCCGTTACACTGGAATATACTTATCAGACTTCGAAGTACCTGGCCAATGGCAACTATGTATTCTCAAAAAGGAAATTGCTGGACGAAAATATCTCCAATGACTTCTTTTATGGTGATCCTTCTATGGAGCCGGGTAAACTAAAAGACCACAGTGCTTACTTGTATTTCGATCATAAAATGAATGACAGGTGGGAAGCACATGCACAGGTAGCTTACTTCAATTTCAGTATGGTAGCCAATAGCACCTGGGCCAATAGCGTAGAAGAAAACGGAGATATGCAGCGGTCTTTCAGTGTAGCAGATGAGGTAGGGGAGAACCGTTTTGCACAGGCTTCCGTTTCCGGCGAAGAGTATACCGGATCTGTGCGTCACCGGATACTGGCAGGAGTGGATATGGGGAATAAAAAGTTCTGGGGGGATTTCAGAACACTTGGTACCCTTCAGTTTGGAGAAGGAAAAGTATTCAATGTATATAATCCAATCTATAGTCTGCCTTTTGGCGCTATGCCGGCAATAGACCGCAGCCAGAGTGTAAAAACCAGAGCAGGAGGCAGTAACTATGTAAGTGCTGTGAACTATACTTCTGCCTACATACAGGATGAATTGGGCTTCTTTAATAATAAGTTACGTTTATCCCTGGCAGGACGCTTTACTCATTCAGAAACGGTGGGTAAAACCAAGGGGGCTGAAATAAAGGATAACGTGTTTACGCCCCGTGTAGGGCTGAGCTATTCAATAGATAAATCCACTACCGTTTATGGATTGTTTGACCAGTCTTTTGTACCCGTACCAGGCGCAGATTCCAGTCAGAATGCCTTTAAGCCAATAAAAGGAGTAGATGTGGAAGCTGGTGTTAAAAAAGAATGGTTCGATGGTAAATGGGTAGCTTCTGCTACGGTGTACCGCATTGCCCGCCAGAACTCTCTGGTAAACCTGGGTATAAAAGACAGTCGTGGTGCAGATGTACAGGAACAATTAGGCGAAACCGTTACCAAAGGAGTAGAAGTAGATATCAATGGTGAGGTCCTTCCAGGCCTGAATGCAACGCTGAACTACGCCTATACGGATTCTAAGATTTCGAAGGAAGCGCCTAATGCTACGACGAAAACAGTAGGCAATATCACCCCCAACACGGCTACGCATATCACTAATGCATGGCTTAATTATCGTGTGGGTAAAGGTTTTCTGAATGGGTTTGGTGTAACAGGTGGTATACAGTGGATGGCAGACCGGTATGTGGGCAATGCCACCAAAGTGTTCAGTATCCCTAACTATTTCCGTACGGATGCGGGCGTTAGCTATCTGAAAGGAAAGTACAGTGTATCACTGCTGGTAAATAACCTGCTCAATGATCAGCAACTGCTCACTGCTGCTTCTATACCTACTACAGCTACCGGTTTCTATAATTACATTGTAGAAGCACGCCGTAATTTCAGAATGACTATTGGCTATCGGTTCTAATAATCTTTTTGGGTTATATACAGGCGGGTGTCTCAAAAGTACCTTTGAAACACCGCCTTTTTAGTTAGATTAATTCCTGGTTAAATCGATGTGACCCTTTTATTTGAGCATAATTAGTGGCTGGTGTTTTCTACTTTTATTAATTAAAACGATAGCGACTTGAAAAGGATATTGTTAATACTGGGATTAACAGGATTGGTGGCAGAGGCTACAGCACAGTTACATTGGCGGGAATCTGCTGATCATAACAACCATCTGCCAGCTTCTGTTCGTGTGTTTGAAACTAAAGATACGCTGGATGGAAAGCCTTTCCAGGCTTTTTATCTTATTGCAGATCTGAAAGATAAACAACTTGATTTCGTAACCCGTACCGGAGATGGCAAACGTTTTACCCCTGCTCAATATGCAGCAAAAGAAGGGGATAATACACTGGCAGTCGTTAACACTACTTTCTTCTCTTTTAAGGATAATAGTAATCTGAACTTAGTAATATCTGATGGAAAAGTTAAGGCAGTAAATCCTAAAATGATCGTCAACCCGACAACAGCCGGGAAAGCTGATACGATCTATCCTACTACAGGCGCATTTGGAATATCAAGACAACGGCAAGCGGATATTGCCTGGGTGTATAATGTGGGCAGGAAAGATAAGCCCTTTGCATATTCAGCGCCTGCTGCTCCCATCACTACTCCTGATGGCCAGGTGCAATATAACCGCCCTTCCCGCAAATATCCATCTGGTGGTCACAGATGGCGTATGCGTCAGGCAGTAGGAGGAGGGCCGATATTGGTACAGGATGGCAAAGTGTTTATTACCAGCAAGGAAGAACATAAATTTGGGTATGCTGAGCAGGATATGCATCCCAGAACCGCTATTGGCTATACGAAAGATCATAAACTCATCCTACTAGCTGTTGAAGGACGGCATAAAGGTATTGCAGATGGGGCCTCTCTACCTCAGCTCGCGGATATTATGATCAGTCTGGGCTGTGTGGAAGCGCTTAACCTGGATGGTGGTGGTTCTTCCTGCTTGTATGTAGCTGGGAAGAATACGATTTATCCTTCCGATAAAGGTGCCCAAAGACCTGTACCTGCAGTACTGGTTATTAAAAAGAGATAATCGTCGAACAGTCTGGAATAAGGGGGTAGTTTAGAAGGCTGATAATAATTGGCTTAAATTGTATTTGTAATCAATCGTTTAGAGAGTCGTCGCTCTCCACCTGTTTTTGTACTACTACAGATCGACGATAAAAATTGCTTATTTTTAGAAACCGATAGGTGGGGAGCAAGGGATTACTGATGTTGGAATAGCGGGTTTTAATTGGACCGTAGCGGAATTGAAAGCAAGAACTTTGATTTCCTAGTTGGCATCGACCCTGGGTTTTAATTGGACCGTAGCGGAATTGAAAATTCGGCTTCACTGCATTCATGGGCTTAATTAGCTTGTTTTAATCGCACCGTAAAGGAATTGAAAGTGATACAGGCGGACATTTGGAAGATTTCGGCACAGTATTTTAATAGTACCATAAAGGAATTGAAAACGCGCAGAAGATCCTGCTATCACTGTCAGGCAGCTGTTTTAGTAGTACCGTAAAGGAATAGGACTAGGCATAAGATTGCTATAATTACAGCGTTGAAGATGCCAACCTTACGTATTCAAATAAAACGTCGTCTCAAAGAACTGAGACGACGTTTCTATAATATGCAATCCGTATACTGATTTTCTTTTATTTTCCTGTAAACAATGCTGCCACTGCTTCATTGCCTGTAGCGGCATTGGCGGGTCTTGGATGTTCGTTGTTGAATACGGATAATTTTTCTTTGGGAATTATTTGTATAAATGACTCATCGATCTTACCATTTTTATCTTCCACCTTTTTGAGATGCAGCCCTAGGTGCTTGGCAAAAAAGTGATACACTGCCAGTCGTTTAGAAATGCCATAATCATGTTCTTCATTGGCCAGATGAACATTTTCCACCCGGTCATCCGCCTTGTAAAATGAGTAGATATGTTTGATATAGGGGTATTCTACATCAGGGGTATTCCTTGTCCAATCGTCACCATCAGAAACGATGATCATAGGTCTTGGTGCAGCGCAGGCTGCGATCTCTACATTATTTGTCTGCAAGCCAGGGGCTTTGTGAATGGGCATGCCACTTTCACAAACACAGCCACCAAAGAAATGGGCAGCCACCATCACCACAGGAGCCGAAACAGCAATTCTGTTATCTACAGCAGCGAGTAAAAAAGATTGTGTGCCGCCACCGGAAGCGCCGGTAACTGCGATACGTTTTTCGTCTACACCCTTTAAGGAAGTTATGAAATCCACTGCCCGGATACTGTTCCAGGTCTGCATCTTTACCAGAAGCGGGTTTTTATGATCGCTTTGTGTAGATTCTCCAAACCCAACCATGTCATATGCAAATACAACAGCCCCCATTTTTGCCATCGCAGCACAACGTAACTGCATATCATCGCGGAAACGACCATCCTCCCAATGCCCATGCGGACACAAAATTCCAGGCACTTTACCCTTTACCTTCAAAGGCCGGTACAGGTTACCAGTTACCCAAAAGCCGGGCCTGCTTTCGAAGGCTACGTTTTCAACGGTATATCCATCCATTACTTTTTTATCCCGGACAATCGGGTTAAGGGGTGTTTTTTCAGGCATCGGTGTTAATCCTGCGCCCAGCAAAATATTTTGCCGGATCTTTTCCTTCCTGGTTTCCCAGCTCGCTTTATCATGATAACTCTTTGCAAATTCCTGTAGCTTTTCCTTACCCTGTTCTTCTGTCCAGTATTTTCCCTTACATAGCTGGCTTGGATCGATCTGTCCGTAAGCAACCCCGCCGGATAAGGCCAACATAAAACATACACTGAAGGCTGATTTAATATATCTTAACATAGTATGGTGATTGAAGATCTATTTTTGTAAATAGAACGCCTGAAATTAATATTTTCTACATACAATTTTCAGTATCTGCCCTATAACGGATAAATTTTTTTGTTGGTATTGCAAATATGCTTTTCCAAAACAAAAGACCCTCCGCTAACAAAGCGAAGGGCCTTTTGTAATAAATGTGCCTGATTTTATTTCGTGGCCATAGACCGCATTTCGCCATGCAGATAGCCAACAACGGCTTCTGTAAGGTCTTTTTGAACCGAAGGGGTAAACGGACATACCGTTTCCACTTCGTATCCACCGTATTTAAACTGGTCTTCACTGGGGAGGTATCCAAGCCATCCGTTGGTGTAGCCAAAATAAAAAGTAAAGGGGAAAGGAGAGCTTTCACGTACGGCATTCGAGATCTCACAGAATAATTCAACAGGTGCACTCCATATCGCGATGTCTTCATTGATCTTCAAAAACCTGATGGGCAACAGGATGGTATTATCCCCTGTTTTGGAAGTACGGGAATATTTGCCCATATCTTCCGGCCAGCCCAGCCCGGCTCTCCGGGGTGTTTCCACCATGAGGGAGCCGGTATTTAACTTCACCGTACCTGTGGTAGTAGTGATCAGCTTATTGGCAGCCAGGATCTTATCGCCCAACAATACACGAAATTCTCCCAGATGACTTGATCTGATGTTGGGATAGGTACTATAGATAGGTGCCAGGTTGCCGGCAGCACCATTAATAAAAAGCAAGGGCACACCAGTTTTTTCTTCTATATATTCAGATACCAGTCCTGGTACATCCGCACTGATATCGAGGTTGGTACCACCCAGTACTGTTCCGTGAATAGGATAATTGGAGATCAGCACCAGCGGAGTCCCGTCGGCTTTGTCTATCCGCATTAAACCTATCCGACGATCTACCTCCCCATCCGGGTTCATCCCTAAAGAGGCCTTACCGTTTTCATCGATAGCCCGCCGGTTTATATTGGCTTGTGAAAAGCCCCATCCAACGCCCAACTTAGCTGCTGCCAGGTTTTTGCGCGCTTCTATGATCCCATTAATCAGCTTCTCTTCTACTTCTCTGGTATAGGCAGTGTCCACAGGATGTTTGTAACGTTCTCCCATAAAAACGGCTGGTAATCCCGGTACGCCCACCTCAGGTGCGGAATGTGTATGTGTTAATGACCACCAGAAGTTTTGCGGGTTGATGCCCAACTGCTGTTGCAATAATCCAGCCACATGATCATATTCTGAAGGGGAGATAACGCAGATATCAGAAGACACTAAAAAGAACTGGTTAACCCCATCATCCAACGCAATGATCCGGTGGTAAATACGGTCATGAACACCCGTAGATTGCCGTGCCTGATAACCTAACAGCATTTTTGGACTGTTAGGAGTGATATCAATCTTTACAACCGCAGCACGGAAAACCCCAGGCGTTTTGCTGCCAGGTGTTTTAGCCGTAAGTCCTGCCGCATATAGCAGGAAAGCCAGCACAATAATCAGCCTGAAAAAAACACCGGCCCCGAAGCTATACGTTGCATGTTGAACGTTCATTACTTTAGCGTGCATTTTCATAATATGTTTTTAGAATACAATTATTAGAATTTTCAGCTATTTAGTGCTGCCGTAAAAATGCCAGCAGATCAGCCATAGCCTGTTTATCAATATTCTTTTCCAGTCCCTGCGGCATTGGCGACATACTCAGCGATTTTAATGATTTAACATCCTGGCGGTTGATGAGCCTGTCCATTTTACCGTTACTCTTAACTGTAATAGCGGTAGCTGTTTCTGTGGCGATGATTCCCTGGATAGATTCCCCATTATTCATTTCAATCTGCCAGAGATCATAGCCTCCCAATATGGACAAATTCGGATCCAGTATATTTGCCAGCATATCTTCTTTCTTCCAGTTGTGAATAGTGCTCAGATCAGGTCCGAAAGCCACGCCCAGTTCTCCTTTCATCTGGTGACAAATAGCGCAGCTCTGCATGTATACATCCTTTCCTTTTACCGGGTCTCCTTTTAAATCCAGTGATGCCTGGTATTCTTTGTTGATGGTTTTGGCTTGTTCCTGATTCCTGGTAAACAATTTCCTGGCACGTTCCCGCAACTTTTCATCCCGCACCTGCATCAACCCAACACTCGTATTAAAGCTTACACTGGTGGTCTGTATCTTGTTTTTTTCCATCGCATCTATCAGCAATGCCATCCTGTCCTGGTTGTCCAGAAATACATTAATTGCAGCATCCCTGACATCTGTGGTCATCACCGGCCATTGTTTGATCAGGTACTGCGCCCCCTCATTCGAAGGAATGGTATTGAGAGTACGTAATGCTGCCAGCTGCACCCGTAGCTGTTCCTGTGGAACGATTAATTTTTCCAGTAATGGCAGGTGAGTGGTTGCATCTCCCAGTGATATAAAGTCTATCGCATCTGCTCTTTTTTCATCAGCCTGTTTAGGATCGCTGGCAATAGCAACCGCCTGGGCAATTACTGCTGCTTTTACGGTAGTATCAGAGATACCAGTTGTTTTTAAAAGCTGGAATGATGCCCGCCGCAAATCGTTTGAAGGACTTGTGAAAAATGTTTTAATGAGCTGTTGCTGATCGGCTTCTGAAACTGATAATGACGACTTCCGGTTTTTCATTCCCTGAGCCAGTCCTTTCAGTATTGCTGCTTGCCACCGCTCTGTTTTAGGAGATTGTGTGGCCGTAGATTTTTCGATCAACTGGTGAATGACTGACGCACTATCACTACCACCCATCATTGCGGTGAGCCGTTGTACCAATGAAGCATATGCAGGAACATCATTCTGATACCTGTTCAGTATTTCCTTCAATAATGATGCGGATTGTGAGGAGTTGGCTGATAATGCTGCAATCTGTGCCCACTTATCGTTAATGTCAGTAAACAGTAGTTTATTTCTCGCCTGTGCTGCTTCAGGTGTATTTAAGAAACCCAGTGTCAGCAGCAACTGAAGCCGCACCTTATGGTTAGGATCTGTTTGTAAAGACAACAAAGGTTTGACTAATTCCGGTGTTGTTGACAGATGCAGTTCTGCCAGTTTAACAGCATTTTCACGAATACCTGCTACGGAATCTTTTAAAGCCGCGATAATTTGTTCTCCACCGAGTGCACCCATTCCTTCCAATGTCCATAATGCGTGTAACCGGCCTACGTCGGAGGCGGGTTGCTGCGTCATTGCTATCAATGCAGGCACAGCGGATTTGTCTGCACGGTCTACCAATAAACGCTGTGCAGTTGTTCTCCACCACGAATTTTTGTTGGAGAGATATTGTACCAGCTCTGTGCTTTTTGCATCTCCCAGCTGGAGCCCTTTCATCCAGGCAGCAGCTGCTCCGTTCGTAGCAGTAATGCGGTATATCCTGCCTTGCTCCACCCCGTCGTATAATCCACCAGCTGCAATCACTTCGTCCGACAGCCATTCTGGTGATTCAATTACCCGGCGATAATAATCAAGTACATACAGTGCCCCATCAGGGCCTACATACATATTTACAGGCCTTGACCACGCATCGGTGGAAGTCAGGAATTCTTTATTGGGTAAGATCCGGCTGGCTACAAAACTGGCACCGCTGTCTTTGAGCACATCAACATGTACCAGGTTACTAACCGGCTCGGCAATAAAAGTGATGTGCTGATTGTAAGGCGCCGGGAAAGCATCACCCATGTAGTCTGTGAGCCCGCAGGCAGAAGTCATAATCCCTACATTCGTGAGCAACTGGCGGTCAGGGTTGGTAGTTGTAGGAAACACTTCTGCAGCGTCCAGGTGATCGGACATGGATTGTGTTGCATCTGACACCAATAGGTGAGGATTACGTTCGAAATAACGGTTGGCGATTACTTCCTGGTAGCCCTGGTTAGAGTTGTTGCATCCAAACAAATGGCCCCATTGATCAAAGGTTTGACCAAACTGGCAGCGGCTGGATAACATTTCGAGTTGGGTATGATCAGGACGGAAACGAACGGACCTTCCACCAGCGTTCTGTGGCAGCCTTACCGCATTTGAATCAGCGGGGTAGTAAATTTCTGTTCCTTCATCCCCAAATTCTTCCATATAGTCCCTGGTTTTCACCACCCCTTCATGCGCTGCATAGATCCAGTTATCCAATCCATATACAGGACTGTTCAGATTATGCTGAGGGTTGGTAAGGCCAAAGCCGGTCAACAGCGTATCCACCTTATCTGCCTTGCCGTCGTTATCGGTATCTTCGAGGTAGATAATATTGGGAGAGTCTGTTACGAGGATTCCTTTTTTCCAGCGCAGTATTCCGGTAGGCAGCATAAGGTTATCCTTAAAAACGGTACGTTTATCCATAATACCATCGCCATTGGTATCTGTCAGCAAAACGATGTTGCCGGTACCGCTTTTATCAAGCGGGTATCCGTGCATTTCCACAACGTACATACGCCCATACTCATCGATCTCCATGTCTACCGGTGAGGAAATCAGTGGTTCTGCTGCAATCATTTCTATTTTAAAGCCCTCCGGTACCTGCATCGTAGCCAGTGCTTCCGATGCTTTTACACCTCCGGAGGAGGCATCAGGCTTTTGGTTGTGGCAACCAGCTGTTACCACAAAGGAGAGGCATAAGTATATTAAAGTTGGATGAAACCGGTGGAAGTGAAACATTTTGAAATTACATTTTATTTTGAAATCACGTTTTGGCATACTACTTTTTCCGTTTAGGTGTTACAGCAGGTGTCTTTGTTTTCATGTTCCCCTGTAAATATCCGACAACGGCTTCAGTCAGGTCTTTAGCAGCAGCATCGGTAAATGGAGAAACGGTTTCCACCTCATACCCGCCGTGTGGCCATTCTGCAGCAGTAGGCATGTAGCCAAACCAGCCGTTGGTATATCCGAAATAAAAAGTGTGGGAAAAGGGGGAGCGGTCGCGCACTTCATTAGATACCTCACAAAACAGCTCTATGGGTGCACTCCATATCGCTATATCCTGATTGATTTTCAGGAAGCGTACCGGAAGTTTTACCATATTAACACCTGCTTTTGTAGTGGAATACTTTGCCAGGTCGGCAGACCAATCCATTCCCGGCTTGCGGGGTGTTTCCACTGTCAGTGAGCCGGTTACCATTTTAAGTTCATCAATACCCGTTTTAATTCTTTTATTGGCTTCCAGTATTTTATCACCCAGCAGCACTTTAAACTGTGTCAGGTGTCCGGCTCTCCAATTCGGATAAGTACTATAAATGGGCGCCAGGTTGCCGGCTGCGCCATTAATATACATCACCGGTGCGCCAATTTTTTGCTCTACATATTCGGATACCACACCCGGCGCATCACCGCTGATGTCAAGGTTAGCCCCGCTCATAACGGTGCCGTGCATAGCATAATTCGCAATCAATACCAAAGGGCTGCCATCTGCCTTATCAAATCGCAGCAGTCCTATCCGGCGATCTACTGGTCCGTCCGGATTCATGCCAAGGGAGGCTTTGCCATTGACATCCAGGGCACGGCGATTGATATTGGCCTGTGAAAATCCCCAGCCAACACCCAGGCGTACCGGCTCCAGCTTTTTACGGGCTTCCAGGATACCATCTACTAATTTCTGTTCTACCATGGAAGTATATGCTGCATCTATTTCGTGTTTCATGCGTTCTCCCATATAGATTCCATACAAACCGGTAACCCCTACTTCGGGTGCAGAATGTGTATGTGTCACAGACCACCATACATTCAAAGGATTGATCCCATATTGTTTCTGTAATCTGGCAGCTACCTTATCATATTCTGAAGGAGAATAAAGACAGATATCAGAGGAAATGATAAAAAATTGCGTAGTACCATCATCTATTGCCACAATGCGGTGATAGATCTTATCGAGCACGCCCGTTGATTTTCGCTCCTGATAGCCCAGTAGATATTGCGGATCTGAAGGGGTAATATCCACCTTCACTACCGCAGCACGTAGTTGTGCATTGGTTGTCTGTACCACAAAAGAAGTGAAGAACAGCAAGAGCGAAAAAGGAAGCCAATAGCCTGCACGCTTCACAGAATGACAGTACTTGCGAAAGTTTTTGTTCAAATCAATTACTCTGATACGTTTCATATTGCTGGATTTATTTTAAGGAGGCCCATGCTCAATACTGTATTGCCTCCTGAAAAGCGGAGGCAATACAGTATATATGCACCGGGTCAATAATTCGGGTTCTGTACTAATTTTGTATTTTTATCCATTGCTGACTGCGGGATAGGGTACACGTAATTTTTTTCAGGATAGAATATTCTTTTACCTTCTGCAGCAGGGATCACCTTATATACGCCATTTTCGATGAGTATGGCATGTAATGTGCCGTTCAGATTTTTCTCTGCTATCTTCCACCGGATCAGATCAAACCAGCGTTTTTCTTCAAAGGCCAGTTCTATCCTGCGTTCACGACGGATAGCCTTACGCATTTCCTCCTGGGTCAGGTTTTTGGGTAGCCCTGACAACGCAGAACGATCCCGCACTTTGTCAACCGCATCATATACAGAAGCATCCGGGCCTACTGCTTCATTTTGCGCTTCTGCATAACTAAGCAGTACTTCTGCATATCTGAAAATAATAAAATTGGCGCTGTTTTGCTGATTATTTCCATTGATGGCATACTTTGGGTTCAGCCCTTTCAGCAAACAATATCCTGTGTTGGTAGATTCGTTGATATTGCTCAGGTCTGTTTCATTCTTACTGCCGGCACCGTGGCGGGTAACTATTTCGTATCCTAACCAGGTAGCACCATCATAAATAACTGACTGGTAAAACCGCTGCTCCCTGTTTACATAAGGATTTTGAGGATCATAGCCTGAAGCAGGATCGGTAATAGGAAGGCCATTGGACATTACGTAGTCATCCACCAGTTCCTGAGTAGGATTTACACCACCATATGCACGCTGTATGCCACCTACAATCCATGTTCCCTGTAAGCCTTCCCGGCCGCCACCGAGTGAAGTACCACCTAAATATTTCTTCGCGAATATCGTTTCTATATTATCATTGTTTTCCTCAAAAAACTGGGTATTGTAATCAGGAAATAAATCATATTTCTTGAGATCTATTACCTGTTTGTTGGTAGCAGCAGCCTTTGCCCATTTGGCTTTATCATTGGTGGGGTTTTTCAGGGCACTGGCTGCAAACAGTTCGCACCATCCTTTCAGGGTGAGGGCAGCTCCTTTTGTAGCTCTTCCAGCTTCTGCCTGAAGGGGAAGGTCTTCCGCACTGGCGGCACATTCGTCTGTAATGAATTTAAAGGTTTCCTCGTCGGTATTACGGGCCCTGAACATTTCATCCCCATCCTTCTGGCTCAGGATATCGGTGATAATAGGTACGCCACCATAATAGGTCCACAATACAGAGTAAAAGTATGCTCTCAGAAAACGGGCTTCTCCCAGCCTTTGTTTTTTCCAGGTTTCATCGAGTGCGGACTTGGTCACATTCTGGATAAATAAATTGGCCGCCCGTATATTGTTATACAATCCCCAATAACTTGGTGCATTGCTGGGGGTATATACGGAGGTGGCATAGAGCACCCTGCTTACTGTGCCACCCACTCCATTCATAGCATTATCTGAGAAATTCTCTGTTGGGTCATATGTAGTGAAAGGCCCTTGTAATCCGGTGTATACATTATTGAGAAACAGATCTGCATTGGTGGTATTTTCAAAAAGTGTATTGGCAGACACCTGGTCTTTAGGTGTTACTTCGAGAAAATTATTACAGGAAATCACACTCACTGTCAATAAAAGCAGTGACGCAACCTTTATATTGAATCGTTTAATTACGTTGTTCATCATGCTATATTTTAAAATTCTTAAAAGATGATATTAACCCCTACACTAACAACTTTTTGTTGTGGATAGAGATTGGAATACGGGGCAGTGCTTTCTGGATCAAAGTTTTTCAGTTTGGTCCAGGTAAAAATATTCTGACCTGACACATAAGCTCTTGCATGCTGACTGCCGATTTTCTTTGATATAGCAGGGGGAATGGTATAGGAAAGCGTAGCGCTTTTTACACGTACATAACTGCCATTTTTCATCCAGAAAGAAGATACCTGTGTATTGTTGGTGGTAGGACCGGAAGTGATCCGGGGATTCAGTGCATTTGGATTCTCAGGTGTCCAGTAATTCATGTTTTCCACCAGCGCAGACATACCATTGTGGAATGCCCAGGCGTTCTGCCGGTCCAGGTAAAGGCTTGTTTTGGCTGCCCCCTGGAATAATACATCCAGTGTGAACGATTTATAACGCACGGAAGGCGTGATGCCAAAAAGAATCTGAGGAACTACCGGATTTCCGATTTTTGTGAGATCATTGTCGTTGATCTTTCCATCCCCATTTATATCCTCGTACCGGATATCACCAGGTTGCACTTTGCCCCAGGGCTGTGTAGCTATTCCTTCTTTCAATTCTCCATCAGCTTTAAAATCGTCCAACTGGAAGAAGCCCAGCGCATGATAGCCAAACTGTGTTCCAAGGGGTTTGCCGGTTATTCTGCGGTTAGGATTATTGTAGGTGGTACTTGTTTCAAATACTTTCAGCAAGGTATTTTTTGCATAGGTAAAGTTCCCACTGAGCGATATCTGGAGATCTTTGGAAACCGTATAGGAAGATCCCAGGGAGAGGTCAATACCCTGATTTTTCATTACCCCTGCATTTACCTGGCTCAGTCCTATTCCATACTCTGCAGGTACGATCACGTCAGGGTTCATCAGCATGTTCGACCTTTTTTCATAAAAGTAGTCGGCTTCTATTGTTAACCATCCTCCCCACAAAGTAGCCTCAATACCAATGTCGCTTTTCTTCGCTCTTTCCCACGTGATATTAGGGTTGTTCTCATTCCGTTCTCTGGTGGCCTGTACAGCCTGTCCACCGATAACATAAGCCGGTCCATAAACCCCGAAGGTGCTCAGGAACTGAAAAGCAGATCCTGCAAGAGCGCCTACTTCACCATATGATCCCCTGATCTTCAGGTTATTAACCCAGGTGCTGTTCTTCATGAAATTTTCTTCAGACAAGCGCCAGCCAACAGAAAATGCCGGAAAGAAACCAAACCGGTGACCGGGAGCGAAGTAATAACTTCCATCATATCTTCCGCTGGCTTCGAATAAATATTTATTGGAATAGTCGTAGGTAACCCGATATACCAATCCCACCTGTCTGGCCTGCGTAGAGGTTCCGGAAGTAGTCATATCAGCAGCGCTGGAACTACCCATACCAATCTCGTCGATAGACAGGTTGTAATTTCTTCTGGAAGCACCAAGACTGAGCGATGAATTACTTTTCGCTTCAAACAATGCCAGGGCACTGATATTGCTTTTCCCAAATCCTTTTCCATAACTCAAAGATCCCTGATAGGTAAGCTGATGCGCCATAGAGGTGTTCTGGTCCAGCGAGGATTTTGTTTGCTCAAAAATTCCGTCTGTAATCACATAAGGGTGCTTGGTAGTATCCACAGTACCTTTGTGAATGGGTATTCTCCAGAGTTTGTTCATTACGATTGTAGGATCATATGCCACCGTAACCTTTGCTTTTAAGCCAGGGATAAAAGAGAGATCCTGATCGATGGACAATTGAGAATACAAGGCTGTAGTATTGATTTTATTATAGCCGCTGTTTAACAGGCTGGAGGTAATATAAGTACCTGGTACTCCATTGCTGAAATATAAAGGGCCATTGGAGGTATGTGTATAACCAATCAACTCAAAAAGACGCCCGGTAGTGATAGATGGGTAGTTGGCATTTTGTACCCGGCCATTTATGCCAAAGGTAATCCTTGTGGTATTGGTAACCTGTGCGCTTAAATTAAGGTTGAGGTTGTATTTTTTATTGTTGGTAGCCGGCCACATACCTTTCTGCAGCTGGTAACCAAAACTACCGTAATATTTTACTTTGTCGGTACCACCGGAAACTTCGATATTATGGTTTGTTAGAATAGCATTTTTCTGGATGATATCATTGTAGACATCAGGATTGGGATATGCATCCGGGTCAGAGCCATCTTTCAGTTTCTGGAGCGCGTAATCGGAGTAGGGCAGTGGCAGTCCGGCATTTTTTGCTGCTGCATTCTGCAATACACCATATTGGTAACCGTTTACATAATGGGGGAATACGGTGGGATTCTGAAAGCCTACATATCCATTATAAGTAACGGTGGGCGCACCTAGTTTTCCGCTTTTAGTAGTTACCAGGATTACACCGTTGGCGGCAGCCACCCCATAGGGAGCTACGGCAGCAGCATCCTTTAACACCGTGAATGATTCAATGGTGTTGGGGTCCAGTTGTTTGAAGTCTCTGGGGATACCATCCACAATCAGCAAAGGCTGGTTGGCTCCGGTAGAAGAAATACCTCTGATATAGATATCAGAGCCGTCATTACCCGGTTCTCCGTTATTTTGCCGGAGAATTACACCCGGCACGCGACCAGCCAGGCTGTTGCCCAGGTTAGTAACCGGTGTGGAAGCAACGTCTTTTCCCTTTAAGGAGGAAACGGCCGCTGTTACGGATGACTTCTTCTGTGTACCATAGGCTACGACTACTACATCGCTTAGTTTGGAAACCAGTTCCACCATCGTAACCCTTAAGTCTGTCTGGCTGCCTGTTTTAACCGTTTTTAGCTGGTACCCGATAATAGAGAATTCCAGCTCTACTTCCTGTTCTCCATCGATGGACAACTGAAACCGGCCGGCTCCATCCGTAGTAGTCCCTTTGCTGGTTCCTTTTACGGCCACGGTAACACCCACCAGCGGCTGTCCTTTTTCATCCGATACCGTTCCCCTGACCCTGACATTAAGCATAGCCGGATCGGGTAAGGGGATTAACCGGTTGATGTCCGGGGAATGTGCTGCTTCCTTTTTCTTGATAAAGATCGTATTTACCGCAATGGTAAATTCGAGCGCCTGATCTTTTAGGATCCGCTGGAGGAAAGTTTCCAGTGGTACTTCCTTTGCGTTGATGGTAACCGGTTTGGTGCCTCTGATCTGGTTTACTTTGTAACTGACGAAGTAACCGGTTTGTTGTTTGACTGCAGTAAACACTTTCTCCAGCGGGACATCTGTACCGGAAAAAGTCATTGTTTGTGCCAGCCCGTTTGCTGCCACGTTTAAACAAAGCCCTAGTAAAAAAATAGGGGTGAGTTGCATAACGTGCATGATTTTGGTGATAGATCCGCTCGCGTTAAACCTTCTGCGGATAAAAGCAGTTAATTGCATACTTTTGTATGGTTTTTTGGTTGACGAATGAAGAGACTCCTTAATGCCTGAGTTTTTGTTATGTTGACCAGAAACTTTCTCCGGATCCTGTCGCAAGCAGGATCCGGTTCTTTTTTCGGTCAACCTGAAAAGTCCATTTGGTTGTTTATTTATTGAATTACAGTAAGTATTCTTCCATTTAAGCTAAAATGCACGTCTTTGTCTTCCAGGCCGGACAACAACTGTTTAAGTGTCAGGCTACGGCTGATTTCCCCGCCAAGTTCAACATCCATATGTTTTCCCTCATAACGGACCTCCACATCATACCAGCGTGCCAGCTGGCGCATGGCATCCCTTAACTTAACATGATGAAAGTTGAACACGCCGTTTTTCCAGGCCAGGTCCTTTTGAAGATCGGTAGTGGTTATTTTTCCACCCATACAGGCTTCTCCTGGTTTCAGTACTATATTATTAACATGTACGGCCCCTTCTAAAAGTGATGTTTTTACATCCGGTTCATCGGTATAGCTATTCACATTAAAAGAAGTGCCCAACACGACAATCTCATCTTTATAGGTTTTAACTGTAAATGGTTTCATAGGGTCCCGGGTTACTTCAAAGTAGGCTTCTCCGGTAATGCTTACTATGCGGCTATTACCCTGAAAGGAAGTGGGATAGGTGATGCTACTGGCTGCATTCAGCAGTACATTGGTGCCATCCGGCAATGCAAGTTTATATTGTCCGCCTTTGGGCGTACTCAGGGTGTTGTAGGAAACAACAGTTGATTTACCATAAATAAGGGTACCGTCTTTATTACCGATCCCCAGGTCGCCATCATTGATCATTTGGCTGGCAGAGGAATCCAATACAATCTTTTTTCCATTACTTAATGTAAGCGTAGCCTTATCCGATCCGGGGAGTATATCCCTTGATGAGTGGACCGGATGGATGTTAATGGCTATTGGTTGTTTGGAAGTATGGTGATAATAAAGATAGCCACCAGCAAAGATGAGTATCAAAACAGCGGCAGCATAGCGGAACCAGTTGGTTTTCAGTAAATGGATGCGGCGACGGGCAGGTACCATAGCGGTATCTGCTGTAGAAGTGCTGAGCAATGGTTCATTTACCTGAGCCGGGAGATCATCAGCGGCAGCAGTGATATTTTCTTGTGCCTGATGGGGAGATTTTAAGATAAACTGTACCAGTTTTACGATTTCTTCTTCATTCACATTTATGCCATCATCCGTATTTTTCTGATATAATTCACTTATCAGTTCATTCCAGATCTTTAATTGTTCCGGATCGTTCAGTAATTGGACGAGCTGCAGCTTTTCCTCATCGGAAAGGCTGGCTGCAATGTGGCCTTGTAAAAGGTAATTCAGTCGGATATTATTCTCCATACATACATTGACACCGCAGCTTCCATGAATGTACTACCCGGAGAAAAAAAATTATTGCAACCAGTTTTGCAGAAGGATCATAGAAGGGATAAAAAATACGCCTTTACTTTTCAGATGCTCCTGGATAAATTGCAAAGCATCCGTCAGTTGGTTCCGTACAGTATTTTCTGAAATGCTTAACCTCGTGGCTATTTCTTTTCGGGAAAGCCCTTCCCGCCGGCTCAACAGGAATATCAGCTTTCTCTTTGCAGGTAATTCGCCGATCGCCTCATCTATAAGCGATTGGGTAAATCTGGCATCTACATCTGTCCATATCTCCGCTGTATCCGGGGTATCTGCCATTGAGTTTTTCACCCGCAGGTCATACCGGAGTTGCGCCCGGATGTAATTGGAAGTAGTATTAGACACAACCACATGCAACCATGCAGCCGGATTTTCAATAGTCGTCATTAAAGCTCTGTTTAGCCATAACTTCAAAAATACATCCTGCATGATGTCCCGTGCTATTGTTTCAGATCTGACCAATGAAATAGCAACCGGGAGCATTTTCTTATAAAAAAAATGAACGATCTGTGTAAATGCCTCTTCATCGTCTTGCGCCAGACGGGCAAACAGGTCACTGCTAATATGTTGAATATCCTTCATCAAGTGGAACCCTTGCATATATATAGTGTAATATAAAAAAAACAATCAGTTCATTTTATAAAGGTTACTATAAAGGAATAGAAAGTTCCACCTCATCCAAATCGGGCATGCCTGTCAAAATGGATGCAGCAGGTAAAAAGGGGATAAAAAACGGATAGGGAATGTGGAAAGGGAAAAGGATATAGATAAGACCGGGATAATATGTAGGACAGACCTCCAGTAAATAGGCTTAATAGCCTGCTGATTTGAAATAGAAATAAACCCCTGCGATAAAAGACAGGGTAATAACGGTAAGTAGTGCGATCAGCACTATACGCCAGTTTTTGTCTACTGTAATGTGATTATTGGTAGTGGGAGCGTAATCATATCCGTAGTCCTCTGCTGGAGTAACCGGCTCATAACTGCTGCTTTCCTGGTATATCCTGTGCATGAGCTGCTGCTTGATATGCACCGGTGGAAGTGGTGCCTCTGCAAAAGCCAATTGTTCCAGGCTAAGCTCTACCCGTTCAATTTCTGTTTGCAGCCAGGGGTGAATATTTGCTTGTATCCGCAAGTGGGAAGCCTCTTCCGGTGTGGCAAAACCAAAGACATAGTTTTCAATGACCCCTTCAGAGACCATTTCCATGAGTTCAGCATGTGTCATATGTTGTTCCGGACTTCTCATAATTGAAATTTACGCAGGCGGTAAACCATTTTGCTAAGTTCCTGAAATTCCCGGATTATAATTTGTCCATTTTAGCTATAGGCAAAAAAAAGGGGGTAAATGGGGGGATTTAAGGGGTATAAATGGTAAAAATTACTTTTTAGTACCGGTTTCATCAAATTCCTGAGCCAGTTTCCACTCCGTAAATCCTACCATATAGAGTACCCCGATAATAACGGCCCCTACAGTAATGTAATAAAACACCTGGGTTTGCTGATCAAAGAAGAGGGCACAGGCTATACCGGTGAGCAGTAAGATAATGCCGATACGGCGGGATATGTAAGCAGCATATCTATTGCCAGCATGCCACATGGCCGTATTTTTGGTAGAAAGCTCGCTACGGTATCCATACCAGGTTTTGGTACTACGGGGTGGATAACGATGGATAAAGAACCCCATAAACAGGAAGATGATGGCTGCAAGTAAACTGGCATTGCAGTAGGTGCTATGCAGAAACTCCTTCATTTTTCACTGGTTTTAAGTGAGTTATACACTTAAAAGTTACGAAAAAACAAGGAAAGGGTAAAAAGAAGAGGAGAAAACAGCTTGCCGGATACTTTCTCCTCTTCTCTTCTCCTGTTGATAGTAGTTCAGTTAGTGTTTCGTAGTATCTGCGGTATTATTTTTCTTTTTAAGCAGGTTATTAAAGGTGTTCTTTAATGTTTGTTCTGCC
Source organism: Chitinophaga sp. H8 (assembly GCF_040567655.1). Classification (NCBI taxonomy): domain Bacteria; kingdom Pseudomonadati; phylum Bacteroidota; class Chitinophagia; order Chitinophagales; family Chitinophagaceae; genus Chitinophaga; species Chitinophaga defluvii. The sequence continues at coordinate 3,143,855 of NZ_JBEXAC010000002.1, forward strand.
TGTTTACCAGCCTGCTGCAATGGTTTTTGTCCGGTCTGCGCACTGTCTTTATCACCAGTGAGCTGCTTTTTGATCTCATCTTTCAACGCATTGGCAGCTTGTTGTTTTACTTGTTGCAGGGTATCTTTTACCGCATTTTTAACGGTATCGATTTTGTTTTTTACCAGTTCTGTGGCCTGGGATTTCAAATTATCCACGGTACGGTTGGCCGTTTCCCGGAGGTCTGTTTTAAGCGTAGGTTTCATGATATTGCCTGCCATTAATACCTGCAGGTGAATGCTATCGCTCACATTTACCGGAATCCCTTTGCTTTGGGCTTGTGTAACCAGGTTGTTGATCAGGGTATTCCCCTGGCTACCCATTATACTGCGGGGTAAGGCCAGTTGTAAGGTATAATCCAGGCTCTGATCAAATCCATGGGAACCTCCGATAAGCATTTGTAAACCATTAACTTTCACTGTAAAAGGATTCACCTGCACCCGACCATTTTCAAATGAGAAATAGTTTTTTATGTCCCGGAGTGAAATATCTTTTAATTGGCTGATGTTCAGCTGGTTAGCCAGTTGGTCAACCGGCTCAAATTTCTTAAGGAAGCCTTCTATCAGCAATAAATTGCCCGCTCCATTAAGACTGGTCAGGATGGGGCTCATGTCTTTACCCAGCTTACCCTGCAGCGTTAGCTGGGAAGATATTTTACCAGACAGGAATTGAGCAATAGGCATCAGTTTCTGAACGGTATTAAATGCAGTAAATGTTTGTTGAACATCGAGATTTTGCACATTATAAGACACGTTGATGTCTGGATTCACTTTACTGTTTCTGGTGCTGTAGCTTCCATTTATTTCCATACTACCCTGGAGGGCATTCGCCTTTAATTGTTGCATGGTAACTGTTTCATCTTTCAGCAACAGGGTGCCGGAGAGATTGGCCATATCCAACTTGTCGTAATGTACTTTATTTACTGCCGCCTGAATGCTGAAGTCAAGATTGGAGGGGACGGCAAAGGGCATTGCTGCAGCGGTATCAGTTTTTGCAGCTGTATTTCCTTCAGGTGCAGCAGTAGTAGTGCCCATCCATTTATCCAGATTAATTTCATCTGCTTTTGCGGATAGTTTCCCATCCAGTGGCGCATTCTTAAACATATATGCCAGCAGGTTATTCACTTCTCCGATAGCCTCAAAATTAGTACCCAGGTATTGCCCGTTGAGTTGTTGCACCGCTACATTTTTAGGATTAAAGTGCAGCAACAGGTTGTTTATTTTAACACCATCCGGATAATCTTTGCTCTTGTAAAGCATGTTACTTAACTGTAAGACACCTGCTGCATAAAAACGATCATACTGCTGTTTTTCAATAGCACTCATATTACCCTTAGCGGTCATGTCGGCATCCAGCAGACCGGTTAATTGTGTGCCGTTTTCCAGCTTTACAAACTGGGTTACTTTGGAAAGATCCAGTTTACCCTTCGCAGCACCATCAATGTATAAGTCGGACACAGGTGTTTTTATCAGCAACCGCATATCCAGTGGTGTATTATCCATTTCCAGATGGCCGGAAGGCATGTCTACAATGGTATGGTCGGGTACACCATCAGGATTTGTAATTTTAAGGGCCAATTGGATATTCTTTACTGGTTTAGGCAGGTCGGGATATTGGAAGAAGCCGTCTTTTACCGCCAGGTTTAATCCAAAAGCTGGCATTTGTGCAGGAGCATAAGTGCCTTTTACAAAACCATCAAATGCAGCAGTACCTTCTGTTTTTATTTTGGAAAAATCCTGTTTATAAATAGCAGGTACCAGGGAAAGGAGGTCCTTAAATTGGGTAGAAGGAGCTTTAAAGCTCATATCCATTCCATAGGTAGAATCATTCACCAGTTTGAAAAATCCCTGTAGCGCCAGTTCCAGATTGTTGAGTACAGCTTTACCATTTTTGAAAGTGTAGGTGTTGCTGGTATTATCAATTTGTATATCTGCATCCAGTTGAGTACGGGTATTGGCCAGATAGGGAATCAGACCATATTTGAATGTCAGTGCATTAGCGAGTGTAGTGGTTTGCAGGGTAAACTGATCCTGTGTAAAGTCGCCTTTCCCCTGATGTGTTAGTCCATCTACGATTAATTGCATATTTCCCTGCTGGTCATCATAATTGATGTAGGCATCTTCAATTTTATATTGTTGCAGGTTTAAAGAGAATTGTTGCTGGCTGGTGTCGGCTGAAGCTGCAGTTGTGGTATCTGGTTTGGTGATATCCCAGTTGGCTGCTCCGTCGCGGTTTACAATAGCATGTATACGAGGCTGCTGCAGGGCGATATTGTAGATTTCCATGTTTCCACCCTTGATGACACTCATCAGGTTCAGGGCCACATCTATTTTTTTTACTGCCAGCAGCGTGTCGCCATCAAAAGGGGGCATATTAATAATCTGAAGTTCTTCCAGTGCTACTGATAATTTGGGGAAATGCCGGAACAAGCTGATATCCACATCTTTAAAATCAACCTTGGCTGTCAGATGTTTGTTGAGTTCAGTTTTTACCCTGGCTACAATCTGATTCTTAAAGAAGTAAGGGATGGCAATAGCAGCGAGTATTAATACTGCCACTACAATCATCACAATTTTCAATATTCTTTTAAACATAGAAAGAAATTTTTTAAACTGTGTGAAGGTAATAAGTAAAGTTGAAATTTGGAATGCATAGGTATGAAACAGGGCTACGGTAGCCCTTTCGGGAATAGTTTCTTAGTTTTGCAGTTGAAAAAATATATTGTTATCTATTATGACACCAGAACGCAGGGAAAAATTATTGACAGTTTTAAACCGCCGTCAGGCTAATTTAACGGTGGTATTGGAGAATGTTGAAGATCCGCATAACATTTCTGCGGTGATGCGTACCTGTGACGCTGTAGGGATACAGGAAATATATGTAATAACTACGAAAGCGCCGAAACATAAACGATGGGGATTCCGAAGCTCCAGCAGTGCTTATAAGTGGCTGACAGTGCATCAGTTTACAGATGTAGCCGCCTGTATGACTGCATTGCGGGCAAAATATCAAACCATTTTAACTACTCATCTGGCAGCCGATTCGGTAGGACTTTATGAAATAGATTTTACAGGGTCCATTGCATTGGTATTTGGTAATGAACATGGAGGGGTAAGTGAGGAGGTAAGAGCTCTGGCGGATGGAAATTTTATTATTCCCCAAATGGGAATTATCCGCTCACTGAATATTTCAGTGGCCTGTGCAGTAACCATTTATGAAGCGATGCGTCAGAAAACAGTAGCCGGACATTATGCACAGCGTAGTTTGCCGGAAGCACAGTTTAACACTTTACTGGAAGCATGGGGGTTTGAAGAAGAGGAATAGGACGATAATCATCATATGTAAACATAGAGGGCTGACTTGGAAAAGTCAGCCCTCTATTTATTTAAACTATTTCAGTTTCATATTAAGCACTGCAGGTAACACAGCCTTCTTCCATGGTGCAAACTGCACCTTCCGGAATATCTTCCAGTGATACAGGTTGAGCAGCTACCACAGGTTCCATTTGCTGGCCACCTTGTTTCTCTACTGTAAACTGTACCGCTTGGGTCGCAGCTTGTGTACGCAGGTAGTACATGCCTGTTTTGAGGCCTTTTTTCCAGGCGTAAAAGTGCATGGAAGTTAGTTTCGCAGCAGTAGGGGTATCTACAAACAGGTTCAGTGATTGAGATTGACAGATATATGCACCTCTGTCCGCCGCCATGTCGATCAGATTACGCTGTTTTATTTCCCATACTGTTTTATACAGTTCTTTTATGTTGGTAGGAATTTCCTGGATATTTTGGATAGAACCATTAGCGGTAATGATTTTATTCTTCATATCATTATCCCAGAGTCCCAGTTCCACCAGATCTTTCAGGAGGTGTTTATTTACTACTACAAACTCCCCACTTAATACCCTGCGGGTATAGATATTGGAGGTATAAGGTTCGAAGCACTCGTTGTTCCCTAAGATCTGAGAAGTAGACGCTGTAGGCATTGGTGCTAACAGCAGGGAATTACGTACCCCATGTTGTTGTATTTCAGCTTTCAGTGCCTCCCAGTTCCAACGGGCAGTGGGTTCTACACCCCACATATCGAACTGGAGGATACCTTTGGATACCGGAGAGCCGGGATATGTTTGGTAAGCCCCATCTTTTGCAGCCAGGTCCTTAGAAGCGGTAAGGCCAGCAAAGTAAATAGTTTCGAAAATTTCCTTATTTAATTGTTTGGCAGCATCGCTTTCAAATGGATAACGCATCAGGATGAAGGCATCTGCCAGGCCCTGTACACCAAGTCCAATAGGACGGTGGCGTAGGTTAGAGCGTTCTGCTTCATCTACCGGATAATAGTTATTATCAATGATCTTATTCAGATTGATAGTAGCCTGGTAGGTTACATCAAATAATTTCTGATGATCAAACTGACCATCGATCACAAAGCGGGGAAGTGCAAGTGAAGCCAGGTTACAAACGGCTACTTCATTTGCATCTGTATATTCAATGATTTCTGTGCAGAGGTTGGAGCTTTTGATGGTGCCCAGGTTCTGCTGGTTAGATTTACGATTGGCCGCATCTTTATACAGCAGGTAAGGAGTACCTGTTTCAATCTGTGCATCCAGAATAGCAAACCAGAGATCCTGTGCTTTTACTTTTTTACGCGCACGGCCTTCCTGTTCGTACTGCGTATATAATGCTTCAAAGGCTTCACCCCAGCATTCATGTAATCCTGGTGCTTCGTGTGGGCAGAACAGGGACCATTCACCATTTTCTTCTACACGTTTCATAAACAGATCAGGCATCCACAATGCATAGAAGAGGTCACGTGCACGCATTTCTTCCTTACCGTGATTTTTGCGGAGATCCAGGAATTCAAATACATCTGCATGCCATGGTTCCAGGTAAATTGCAAAAGCACCTTTACGTTTACCACCACCCTGATCTACATAACGGGCGGTATCGTTAAATACGCGCAGCATGGGGATGATGCCATTTGAGGTACCATTGGTACCACTGATATAAGATCCTGTAGCGCGGATATTATGAATGCTAAGACCAATACCACCGGCGCTCTGGGAGATTTTAGCGGTTTGTTTAAGGGTATCATAAATACCTTCTATGCTATCACCTTGCATGGTGAGCAGGAAGCAGGAAGACATCTGTGGCTTAGGTGTACCTGCGTTAAAGAGGGTAGGCGTGGCATGTGTAAACCAGCGCTCACTCATCAGGTTATATGTTTTAATAGCTGCTTCAATATCATCTTTATGGATACCAACAGATACCCGCATGAACATATGCTGCGGACGTTCTGCCACTTTCCCATCCAGTTTCAGCAGGTAAGAACGTTCCAGCGTTTTGAAACCGAAGTAGTCAAAAGCAAAGTCACGGTCATAAATGATGTTGGAGTCCAGAATGTCTGCATTCTTTTTAATGATCTCCCATACATCATCCGCCAGCAAAGCAGCTGGTTTGTTGGTTTTGGGATCCACATATTCATATAGTTTCTTCATCGTTTTGGAAAACGACTTGATGGTATTTTTATGGAGATTGCTTACGGCAATGCGGGAAGCCAGCAAGGCGTAGTCAGGATGTTTTGTGGTAAGGGAAGCTGCTGTTTCTGCAGCCAGGTTATCCAGTTCTGTAGTACTTACACCGTCATACAACCCCTGGATCACTTTTTTAGCAACGTCAATGGCATCTACATATTCCGGATTAAATCCGTAGCACAGTTTTTCAATGCGTGCAGTGATTTTATCAAATTTAACGGCTTCTTTTCTGCCGTCTCTTTTTATGACAAACATGGGTATTGAATTTAATGGGTAAAAGAAATAGCGATTAGCTTTTGGCTGTTAGCTATTAGCCAAACACTGATGGCCAATAGCTAACGGCTTATTTAAAAGTCTTCTTCTAAACTAAAGGTTTGTGATTCTTTGCTGCCGCCGCCCATTACACCGGACTTCTGGTAGTCACCTACGCGTTTTTCAAAGAAATTGGTTTTACCCTGTAATGAAATCATTTCCATGAAATCAAATGGGTTGGGGGTATTAAACATTTTAGCACATCCGAGTTCGCCCAGCCATCTGTCTGCTACGAATTCAATGTATTGAGACATAAGACGGCTATTCATACCGATAAGGTCTACCGGTAGTGCGTTCACGATAAAATCCTTTTCAATTTCTACTGCATCCCTGATCAGTTCACGTACTTCATCTTCCGGCAGTTTTTGTTCCAGCATACTATAGAGCTGACATGCAAATTCGCAATGCAATCCTTCATCCCGGCTGATCAGTTCATTAGAGAAAGTAAGGCCTGGCATTAATCCTCTTTTCTTTAACCAGAAGAGGGAGCAGAAGCTGCCGCTGAAGAAAATCCCCTCTACTGCCGCAAAAGCTACCAGACGTTGTGCAAAGTTGCCGTTTTCGATCCAGCGTAATGCCCATTCTGCTTTTCTTTTAACAGCAGGTACTGTTTCAATGGCATGAAAAAGTCTGTCTTTTTCAGCAGGATCTTTCACATAAGTATCGATCAGCAGTGCGTAAGTTTCAGAGTGAATATTTTCCATCATGATCTGGAAACCATAAAAGCAGCGAGCTTCCGGTAATTGCACTTCTCTCATGAAGTTGACAGCCAGGTTTTCATTTACGATACCATCGCTGGCAGCAAAGAATGCCAGTACATGTGAAATAAAATGACGTTCACCATCATTCAGCCCGGCCCAATCCTTCAGATCTCCACTCAGGTCAATCTCTTCTGCCGTCCAGAAACTGGCTTCATGCTTTTTATACATGTCCCATATTTTGGGATAGTTAATGGGCAATATCACAAACCGATCTTTGTTCTCCCGGAGTAAAACTTCGTTTTCGTAGTTCATACGTTAAAATATTTTATGGTTAACTGCAGAGAGAAGGTGGCCCGACGGAAGATAACTATCCTACTGTGAGGTGGGGATGTCACTTTCGTCAATACCTTAACTCGCGAAGGTTTTGACAAATTTTGGCTGTTTTGGCAGGTCTCCTGGCTGTCCCTGTATCCGGATGCCTTCCCATTTACCTATTGATAAACAGTGGCTTTGTATCCGGTACCATAAACCGTTTGCGCACGGAATCGGGATCACAGTAGCGCGTCTGCTCGTGATTTCCACACGATTCCCTATTAATCCCGGTATCAACCGGGAACCAAAGCAGCAAAATGTAAGAACTATCGCAAATGTAAGCACGATTAACAGGGAGGGGAGATAAAGTTCTTAACAGGTGTGGAAAAAGAATCTCACAAAAAGGTGAACTATTTCGCAAGTATGCACAGCATTAGGTTTGCCGCGAAACACATGCCTTGTTCCGGGGGAAACGCACATTTGTGCATCCATTTTTCAATTGCCTGATTGATGAAAATATTTAATGCGAATGGGGCATATATTTTATTTATTTGACATGGGAAAAGTGGATTAATAGTCTGAAAACTGTACATTTATTTTTATGCAGGCACCAGTTATCACATTGCAAAAAGTTAGAAAGTTTTATGGCTCCTTCGAAGTGCTGGCAATTGACCAACTAGTGCTGAAAGGAGGGATTTATTGGCTGCAGGGACAAAATGGAGCTGGCAAAACTACCTGCATGAAAATGCTGGCCGGCCTGATTCCTTTTGAAGGGGAAATTATACTGCAAGGACAAGTCAGCAGTAAAAGACAACCGGTGCGTTATCGTCAGCTGGTTAACTATGCAGAGGCAGAACCAGTATATCCCGGATTTCTGACAGGAAAGGATCTTATCCGATTATATAACACGACCAAGAGAGGAGATACCACAATGACAGGGAGGATGGCCACTTTGCTGGGCATTGATGCATTTGTGGAGAACCCGGTAAGCAGCTATTCCAGCGGAATGCTTAAAAAATTATCATTATTACTGGCTTTTATTGGTACACCAGCAGTTATATTGCTGGATGAGCCACTTATTACTATTGATACTGCCACTTTACCCGTGTTATATACCCTGATACAGGAGTGTTATGATGATGGTGTTACTTTCTGTATTACCTCACACCAGCCAATACCACCAGGTGTATTGCCGGTAACCGCAACGCTTGCCGTGGAGCATAAAAACATTGTTTACAGATAAGATGGGCATAGCATTAGGCATTCTGACCAAAGTATTCACACACCGGTTCTATACCAGGAACACCGTTTTTTTTCTTTTATTATTTTATCTGCTCTTCGGTACTGTAGAAAGTAGTCAGCTTTTATCCTATCACCTTTCGCTGATGAAAGGGTTTTTGTTCAATACCAGCTTTTTATTGCTGGTATTAGGGTTATGGTTTTTATATAATGCAAAATGCGTGAATTATGTGGTGAAAACCCTCAGCACAAGAGGATATGAATTTCTATATAGTACATTGGGCGGCTGCAATACCGGCAGGAGGAGAAGCCTGTTGGTATGTATTCATATCTCCATATATTTTCCGGTATTGCTGTATTCACTGATAGCGATAATTGTTGCTCTACGTTATCAGCTATATATACCTGTTGTGAGTATATGCTTTTTTAACCTGCTGATGTGTGTCATTGCTGTATGGACATATGAAAGGAAGTTGCGTAATACGGATATTACTGCATTTTCAGGTTGTTTTAATCAGTGGTTGAATAAGCACTTCAGAAAACCTCCTGCACTTTATTATTTATATGAATTATTGACGGGCCATGCGCGTATGTTGCTGAGTACTAAATTGTTTTCGGGATTTGTGCTCCTGCTTACATTTGGGCTAATGAAGCAGGATATATATGATATCCGGATGGTATTGCTGGGTGTACTATTATGTACCATTGCGCACGTTATGCTGATATTCCAGCACAGGAATTTTGAAGATCAGCAATTGCAGTTCACCCGTAATCTGCCGGTGTCATTGTCTGAGAGATATTTATCAATGGCACTGTTGTATCTGGTCCTGTTTTTGCCGGAGTATATTATGGTAGTGGTCAATACCTGGCATCATCTGGTGCCGGCCGATCTGTTAAAAGTATTGTTGCTGGCCTTTTCGGCATTGTTACTTTTCCGGAGCTTATTGTATTTTGCCCGCCTCGACCCCGATAAGCACCTGCGTTGGGTATTATTGATTGCATTTATATTGTTGTTCATGATACTTGGGAAATGGCATCTTGCTGCGATTGTGTTGATGCAGGGAGCTGCTATCTGGATCTTTTTCAAAAGATATCCCACATACGAGCCACTGAAAGAAGCTATTCAATAAGTTACCCGGATCTGCAAAAGCAGATAAAAAAACTTCGAAATTCACTTTTTTATTTTTATCTTAAACAAGGTATCTTTTTTGAAACCTGGTATATGGGATTATTTTCGAGATTATTTGGTAAACGTCGTTCAGGGCATGCAGAAAAAGCAGCGAGCGGAGGAGTACCTCCGGGTGTTGTGACTATAGCAGATGATGATGAGCGGATGAATGATGCCATGGAAAAGGCCCGGCTTACGCTTGAATACTTCAGGGAAAGTTTGTTGTTACCCCGCCCCGAACAAACCTATTTTTCAGTAAAGGTGAAAATAGAAGACAAGGGCAAGCAGGAGTATATCTGGTTAACCTCCCCCAGCTTTGATGAAGAAGGTAATTTATTTGGTATCGTAGGTAATAAACCTCAATTTGTTAATAGCATAAAGGATGGTCAGGAGATAGGTATTGATGCCGGGAGTATTGCAGATTGGATGATACTGGAGGATGGCCGTCTTATCGGAGGGTATACAATCAGGGCTATCCGGGACCGGTTATCTGAAAATGAAATAGCTGATTTTGATAAAAACACCGGACTTAATATTGATGAGGGGGTAGATTATTTTCCGCATGACTTTTCCACACCGGAGGGAGCCATCCTTTGTCTGGAAGATGCTTATGATGAACACAATATTGAAAAGGCAATTGCCTGCAAGGATTTTCAGGAAGAAGCACGTATGTTGCTCAAACGTATGAATGAATTATATCAGGATGGTGAAATCGTAGAGCGTACTGCGGAAATACTGGAGTTGTCCTTTAGAAAAAGCTTGCAGGAAAATGGATTTCCTGTATTCAAAAATATATTGCGGGCTTTTCCCGTTCGCCAAAAGATCAGCAGGAATCTTTACCTGGTCACAGAAGTATGTATATTTCCGGATGGTTCCAAAAGCAGGCAGCAGCTATATACCTACAACGGGCCTGATGGTTGGCGGGTACTGCATCCGGAGGATTAGTAAAATAAGCTGCACCCTCTTTTATCAGATCCTTTTTTCTTTGTTGATGAATTTCCGGTTAATGATTGTTTGCACCGGAATACCCGCTATTTTGCTTTCCAGCCAGGATATAATGTCCAGGTAAAGGAAAGAGCGCCGTTCATAAGGATCCTGGGAAATCTGTTCCAGCTTTTCTTTTAATTCTATAAAAGCATTGCGCAATGCTTTGGGATTGGCATAGATATTCTTACGCAGGAATTTCAGGATTTCTTCCATTACCTGCCCGAGATCTTTGTTTTTGGCAATGAAATGGTATACTGACTTAATGAGATATTCAACCAGGCTGTAGTTTTCCAGCTCATAGTGTGCAATCAGGTGGAGTATCCGTGCAAAACACTGTATGTCGGCTCTCAGGTTGCCTATGCGGAGGTTTATGATTTTATTGAGATAGGTGATTGCTTTGTTATTATCCCCGCTGCCAAAATACAAACAGGCTATTTTGTAGTAAAACACCAACACGCGGTGCTGGTCAATTTTGAGCTGGTGCTCTGCGATCTGGTTTTCCAATTCAGGTACCAGGGACAGTCCGTTTTGGAAGGATCCTTCCATGAAATGCAGATTGATCCGGGCTGTATAGAAGTATACAAAAGCAGACGTACGGGTATTTTCATTAAAATTTTCCCCGTTTGCTTTTATAAAAGTATCCAGTTCCTGCAATGCTACGAGGAACTTGCTGTGGTTCATGGTATAAAAGTGTGCAGTCAACAGGTTATGCATCGCTTTTATATAAAGGTCTTTGTCTGTTTTCTGAAGGGAAGGATATTCAGAAAACAGATCTACCCATTTTTGGGTATAGCGGTAGTACATTACAAAATCCTGCAAAATGTAGTAATACCAGCTATAGGCCTGGTACAGGTATATTCTTTCATAAAAGCTCATCTGCTGTGTTTGCAGATGTGGTTTGTTTTCCTCAAAAAAGGATTGTACCATAGCGGCATCTTTAGCATCCCGGGCATGGCCTAGTTTCAGATACAGGCCGTATAAGCGCAGGGAGAGCGTAGATAGCTTACTGGTACTTGATAATTGTAGTTCAATACGACGGGATTCCTCACTGAGCACATCGGCCCGGTTTTCCAGGCTGCGCGTAATATGGCGCGACTCAATCAGCTTTTCAAATTCTATAATCTCATAAATCAGCATTACTTCTTCCTGTTCCTCGGCCATGGTTTTAGCTTTCGCAAGGATCTTGAGGCTTTGGTTGTAGAGGCCTTTGCTGTAAAGTACCCGGGCATAGTCCAGTTGCTCCCGAAGATCAATCAATGGGTCTTTTTGCTTAAACAGGAGGCGGAGGCTGGTCAGCAGATGCTTATAAAGATGCGCCTTTACATTGGATAGCTGTTGCTTCTTAATATCCGGTATTCTTTTGAGAATCTGTTCTTCGTCGTAATCCTTCATTTTGTCCAGGGTATTGAAAAGCTGGATAAAAAGGACATCTTCTTTGGTATTGTTTTTATTAAAAGCCAGCTGGAAATTGCGTTTTTCAGCTTTGGTGAGCGTTTTTATTAATATGAATAAGGCGTCGTTCTGACTGTTGGGCATCGTTAATAAAGTATTATAATTAGTTGATAGTCAATTTATTAATGACTGTCAAATGCTTTTAAGGATCGTAATTATAGCAAATTTAACTATAGGGCAATTAAATAATGCCTGTTAGATTTGGAGATATAATCTTAAAAGGAAGCTTAAAAGTAGCGATTATCTGTATAAGCGCTTAAATTAAAAGAAATTACGGATGGGAAAAACATTATTTGATAAAATTTGGGATAGCCATGTGGTGGCCAGTAAACCGGGATTTCCGGATGCGGTGTACATCAACACTCATTTTATTCATGAGGTGACCAGTCCACAGGCATTTGATGGTTTGAAGAAGAGAGGTATTCCCGTTTTCCGCCCTCAGAAAACCCACGCCACGGCAGATCATAATGTACCCACTGAAAATCAGCATCTGCCTATCAAGGAAGCATTAAGCCGGTTACAGGTGGAAATGCTGACTAAGAATACCACTGAATTTGGCGTAGCATTATACGGTTTAGGACATCCTTACCAGGGTATTGTGCATGTGATCGGACCGGAACTTGGCATTACCCTTCCGGGTATGACCATTGTATGTGGGGATAGTCATACCTCCACACATGGTGCCTTTGGTACAGTTGCATTTGGCATAGGTACTTCGGAAGTGGAGCAGGTACTGGCTACCCAGTGTATACTTCAGTATAAGCCCAAACGTATGAAAATTGAAGTGAATGGGACATTAAAGCGGGGGGTATTATCCAAGGACATCATTTTATATATTATATCAAAGATTTCAGCTTCCGGTGCCACCGGGTATTTTGTAGAGTACTGCGGAGAGGCAATCCGGGGTTTAAGCATGGAGGCAAGGATGACCATTTGCAATATGAGTATTGAAATGGGAGCCCGCGGAGGGATCATTGCACCAGACGACGTTACTTTTGATTATATCAAAGGCAGGGAGTTTGCCCCTCAGGGAGCGGACTGGGACAAGTCACTGGCTTATTGGAAAACACTGCACTCTGATGAAGATGCTGTGTTTGATGCCGTGCTTACTTTTGATGCCGCAGATATAGAGCCTATGATAACCTATGGTACCAATCCGGGTATGGGCATGGGAGTAACACAACATATTCCAGCCCTGGAGGAGTTGGATATTAAGGAAAGTCCTTCTTTTAAGAAATCATTGGATTATATGGCTTTGGAGCCGGGTAGTGGCCTGCTGGGTAAAAAAGTGGATTATGTATTCATTGGCAGCTGCACTAACTCCCGCATTGAAGATTTGCGGCTGGTAGCTGATTTTGTAAAAGGTAAGCATAAAGCTGATGATGTAGTGGTATGGATTGTACCGGGATCTAAACAGGTAGAGGCACAGGCAAAGGCGGAAGGGATTGATAAAGTGCTGGCCGCCGCCGGATTTCAGCTGCGCGAACCGGGATGTTCTGCCTGTCTGGCGATGAATGAAGATAAAATACCTGCTGGTATGTACTGTATATCTACTTCCAACAGAAATTTTGAAGGCCGTCAGGGACCCAATGCACGCACCTTCCTGGCAAGTCCGCTAACAGCAGCTGCAGCAGCCATTGCCGGTAAAGTGATGGATGTACGGGAAATGGTCTAAAGATTAACAGGAGGTTGCGGAGAATGCGGGATTCGAACCCCCGGAGTGGAGATGCAAATAAAGTAAAGGATTAATTGCTAAAAGCCAAAGATCATGAAACAATGGAACGCCAGCCTCTACAAGGAAAAACATGCTTTTGTATTTGAATATGGTAATAGTTTGATTGAATGGCTGCAGCCCAAGGCAGGCGAAAGAATACTGGACCTGGGGTGTGGTACCGGAGAACTAACCGCCAGGCTGGCTGCCAGCGGAGCAAAAGTAACGGGCATGGATAGTTCCCCTGCCATGATATCTACCGCCAGCGTTCACTATCCTAATGTGGAGTTTGTGGTAGGAAATGCGACCAGCTTCACGCTACCAGGGCAATATGATGCAATCTTCTCCAATGCTACCCTGCATTGGGTGCGCGAAAAAGAAATGGCTATTGCCCGCATGTATGCTCATTTGAAGAAAGGAGGCCGGCTGGTAATGGAAATGGGAGGTAAAGGCAATGTGAGCGATATTCTTACTGCCCTGGAAAAAGCGATGCAGTTGCATGGATACTCCTACAGGCCTTTCTGGTATTTCCCTTCTGTAGGAGAATACACCACTTTATTGGAACAGGCTGGTTTCCGGGTGAACCAGGTAAATTACTTTGACCGGATTACACAACTGGCAGATCCTGAAAACGGGATTATCGATTGGCTGAAAATGTTTGGGAACCACTTTTTTGAAAACGTTCCGGAAAAAGATCAGTATGATATTATGCAACAGGTACAGCATGATCTTTATCCTACCAATTTCCGGAATGGCAGGTGGTATTCTGAGTACGTAAGACTGCGGTTAATAGCAGTGAAAGCGTAACATATAATAATAACAATATAAAAATGGGGGAGGTCATTATTAAGATATGAGCAAAAAATTTCAACATCTTGTTTCAAAAGCGGTACCCTTACCAATTGAGAACATTGACACGGATCAGATCATTCCTGCACGTTTTCTGAAAGCTACCACAAGAGAGGGCTTTGGTGAAAACCTGTTCCGTGACTGGCGTTTTGATGCTAATAACACCCCGAAACCGGAGTTTGTGCTGAATAGCCAGCAATACAGTGGGCGTATACTGGTAGCAGGAAAGAATTTTGGATGCGGGTCTTCACGGGAACATGCTGCCTGGGCACTGGGAGATTATGGTTTTAAAGTAGTGGTAAGCAGTTTCTTTGCAGATATCTTCAAGAATAATGCACTTAATAACTTCATTTTACCTATTCAGGTGAGTGAGGAATACCTGGATAAAATATTTAAGGCTATTGAAGCAAACGCTGCTACTACACTGGAAATTGATCTGGAAAACCAGTTCATTAAAATAACAACTACCGGAGAACAGGAACAGTTTGATATTAATCCTTACAAAAAGACCTGTTTGCTCAATGGATATGATGATATCGATTATTTACTGAGTCTGCGCAACGAAGTAGTTGCTTATGAAGCGGGCAGGGAATATAATTTTTAATTAGCTACGAGCTTTGAGCTTCGAGCCATGAGCTCGTAGCTCAAAGCTCATGGCTCAAAGCTTTAACAAACAAAAAATGGGCGTTGACAAAAAGATCTTAGTGATTCCCGGTGATGGCATTGGCCAGGAAGTAACCGCATGGGGACAGAAAGTTTTAATGACGATTGCAAAGAACTTTAAACACACTTTCACATTTGAAGAAGGTATTATGGGACATGTAGCGATTGAAGCTACAGGAGATCCCCTGCCGGAAGAAACACTGCTGAAAGCAAGGAACAGTGATGCTATCTTATTTGGGGCTATTGGCCATGCTAAATATGATAATGATCCTACACTGAAGGTAAGGCCGGAGCAAGGGTTACTAAAGATCAGAAAGGAACTGGGCCTATATGCCAACCTGCGCCCTATCAGATTGTTTGATGAGCTGCTGGAGGCTTCCAGTATCAAGCCCGAGATACTCAGGGGAGCAGATATTTTGTTCTTCAGGGAACTTACAGGAGATGTATACTTTGGAGAGAAAAAATTGACAGAAGATAAAAATACTGCTTCAGATCTGATGATTTATCACAGGTATGAAATAGAACGCATTGCCCGGAAGGCTTATGAAGCAGCGCGCACCCGGAGAAATAAGCTTTGCTCGGTAGATAAGGCCAATGTACTGGAGAGCAGCCGTTTGTGGAGAGCGGTTGTTCAGGAAGTGGCCAAAGAATATCCGGATGTGGAAACTGAACATATGTTCATTGACAATGCGGCAATGCAGCTGATAAAGGATCCCAAGCGCTTTGATGTGGTCCTCACCGGTAATCTGTTTGGAGATATCCTCACAGATGAAGCCTCACAGATAGCAGGCTCCATGGGGATGCTGGCATCTGCTTCGGTGGGAGATAAAGTAGGGTTTTATGAACCAATACACGGTTCTGCCCATGATATTGCAGGCAAAGGTCTGGCAAATCCGCTGGCCTCTATTCTGTCGGCTGCGCTGCTGCTTGATATCTCTTTTGGTTTGAAAACGGAATCACAACGGGTAATAAAGGCGGTGGACGCCACTTTAAAACAAGGCTTCCGTACTATGGATATTGCCAACAAACATACCGTCAACAGTTTTATTATGGGTACGGATGCCATGGGGGCCAAAGTTTTAGAAAACCTTAGCTAACAACATTTAACAACTAATCAGATTCATTCACGGGAAAAGTATTCCTGTAATAGTATTCCCTTCATTCAATTTATTATGGACAAGAACCGCGTATATATATTTGATACCACTTTGCGTGATGGCGAGCAGGTCCCTGGCTGCCAGTTAACTACCGTTGAAAAAATTGAAATAGCCAAAAAACTAGAGGCCTTAGGCGTAGATATTATTGAAGCCGGGTTTCCTATTTCCAGTCCGGGCGACTTCCAAAGCGTGGTAGAGATTTCCAAGGCTGTTACAGAGCCAGTTATCTGTGCACTTACCCGTGCCAATACGATGGATATTGACGCCGCGGCAGATGCGCTGCGCTTTGCCAAACGTAAGCGGATCCACACCGGTATTGGCTCCTCCGATATGCATATCAAATATAAGTTTAACAGCACCCGCGATGAAATACTGAAACGTGCGGCAGATGCTGTGAAATATGCCCGCCGTTTTTGCGATGATGTTGAATTTTATGCAGAAGACGCAGGCCGTGCAGACAATGAATATCTGGCCAGGATGATTGAAGCTGTGATCAGTGCCGGTGCAACTGTGGTGAATATCCCGGATACTAACGGCTATTGTTTGCCGGATCAGTATGGTGCAAAGATCAAATACCTGGTGGATCATGTGTCTAATATAGATAAAGCCATTATTTCCGTGCATTGCCATAATGATCTTGGTTTAGCTACGGCCAACTCTATTGCCGGGGTAATTAATGGTGCACGCCAGGTAGAATGTACCATTAATGGTATTGGCGAACGTGCCGGGAATACCTCTCTGGAAGAAGTAGCGATGGTACTGAAAACACACCACGCACTGGGATATGCTACCGGTATTAACTCGAAAGGGATATATGAGATCAGCAACCTGGTTTCTACAATGATGCGTATGCCGGTACAGCCGAACAAAGCAATTGTAGGCCGCAACGCTTTTGCACATAGCTCCGGTATTCACCAGGATGGTGTATTGAAACACCGTGAGAACTATGAAATACTGAATCCGGAAGATGTGGGTATCAATTCTAATTCTATTATCCTTACTGCACGTAGTGGCCGTCATGCTTTAAAACACCATCTGGAGCGTCTGGGATATAAACTGGACAAAATTAATCTCGATGAAGTATATCATCGCTTCCTGGCCATGGCAGATCAGAAGAAAGAAATTGAGGATCACGATCTGTTGCAATTGATGGGGGATGGGGATATAAAGAATTATGATGACAAAGCCATTAAAGTAGTATTGTTACAGGTAGTATGTGGTGATCCCTTACGCCCGATGGCCACAGTAAGATTGCAGGTGAATGGTGAAGTGAAGGAAGCCAGTGCTGCGGGTAATGGCCCTGTAAATGCGACGCTCAACGCGATTCATGAAATTATTAAAGACGATATTCTGCTGGATGAATTCAGTATTCAGTCTATGCGTGGTGGTAGTGAGGATGTGAGTAAAGTAAATATGAGCGTGAAATATAGTGGTCAGACTTTTTATGGTTTCGGCTACTCAACAGATATTGTGAACGCATCTGTAAATGCTTATGTGGATGCCTTAAATAAAATATACTAGCAATTAGCTGTTAGCCTTTAGCCGTTAGCTTATTTTATTGAAGCTAGTAGCTAAAGGCTAATTGCTAACAGCTCAAAAGAAATATCTATCAATGGATATGCTTTGTAATCAGGCAGGTAATAATGCCACCATTCTGTTTCCAGGGCCCGGAACCCATGTTGCTCCATCATCGATCTAAGCAGGGTACGATTAGCCAGTATGTTGCTGTCGGCAGGTAGATAGCTAAAGTGCGCTTTTGCGGTAAAATCATCGAAGTCAGTTGGCATGTCTAATGCCAGGCCCGTTTTTAATACTATGATTGTAAGATCTACTGCCACGCCCCGGTTATGCCCGGAACCTTTTTTGGGGTCAGCGGCATACCGGTCATCCTGCACTGTTTCCCACATTTTTTCTGTTACCTGATAAGGGCGGTATCCATCAAATATTTTAAGGCCTAATCCCATCTGGCTTAAGGAAGCCTGTACCGCTTTTAATGCTTTCGCGGCAGGGAGCCGCAGATATACCGCCGGATAATTATATAGTTGTTTTTTAGTAAAATTATTTGTTGTAGCATATCTTACATCTGTTAGTATTCCGGGAATATACGCAGTAACATCTACGAGACGTTGGTTACTGTCTTTTCTTATTAGTTGTTTATATAATGCAATCTGGTCTACTATTTCCAGCCCATATTTATTAAGTGGAATAGGTTGTGCCCAAAGTACGTGGCTGGTGATGATAAAGAAGGCAAATAAAACTGCTTTATAGAAGGAGCTTATTGGTGTTTTCATATGCGCCAAAATGAGAGATAGGTGATTATTTGACAGAAAATTATTGAATATTCTTAAAATTGGGCAAGAAAGTACAAAATACGGTTAAAAAAGGATCGTATTACCCATAATAAAATAGGTATTTTAGAACCCTTAAAATTTCACGATGAACATGTTCAGATTAGATCATAAAGTGGCTGTTATTACCGGAGGTGGTAGCGGTATTGGACAAGCAATTGCAAAATGCTTCGGCACACAGGGAGCCGATGTACATATACTGGAACTCAATGAAGAAGGAGGGAAAGCAACGGTAGCAGAAATTGTGGCTGCAGGTGGTAAAGCCCAGGTGCATGCCTGTAACGTAGCTGACCAGGCTGTGGTGGTAAGCACAATGGATGGTATTATCAAAGCTAATGGGCGTTTAGACATATTGGTAAACTGTGCAGGCATAGCACACGTTGGCAACCTGGAGAATACTTCTGAGCAGGATCTTGACAGGATATATAGTGTAAATATAAAGGGTACTTATAACTGTTTATATGCCGTGATCAAACAAATGAAAGCGCAGGGAGGCGGGGTAATATTAAATGTAGCTTCTATTGCTGCCAGTGTAGGTATCCCTGATCGTTTTGCTTATTCCATGAGTAAGGGAGCTGTCTTTACCATGACGCTTTCTGTTGCAAAGGATTATATTCATGATAATATCCGCTGCAATAGTCTCTCACCGGCACGTGTTCACACTCCATTCGTAGATGGCTTTCTGGCCAAAAATTATCCGGGCAGGGAACCAGAGATGTTTGAGAAATTAAGCAAGACACAACCAATAGGCCGTATGGCTAAACCAGCAGAAATAGGTAGTCTGGCACTTTATCTGTGTTCTGATGAAGCTGGTTTTATTACCGGAACTGATTATCCGATTGATGGTGGTTTTATCACATTGAATAACTAATATTTAAGAAGAGTAATGAAAGCAGGAACGCAGTAGGCTATCTGAATATATACTACTGTGATTGTATTGGCTGCGATGCCATTATAATTGCTTTTATATTGCAGTCAAATAAATGTTCCATTATGAGACACATCAGTAAGGTGATAATAATGCTGGCCGGATTAGGTATGGCCGCTTGCCAATCATCTGGCACAAGGCAGGAAGGAAAAGAAGATACAGCTGCCGTTGATAAGCTGGTGCCAGCGCAGCCGGCTGGTACGATCCAGGTATCATTTGCGGATAAGGATAAAGCGGTACAATTGGTGAAGATCCGGTTTACCATTGATACCCTGGTAAAAGAAAAAGAATTTGACCTGGCCATCGCTACAGGTATGCAGGATGCTGATTTGTACAGAACAGTATGGGATAAACCGAATAGCTGCTACATAGGTGTTATAAAAGATAATAAAGGAGTCAGGTACTTTCATGCCAGTCAGGATGGCACAGATCTGAAAATATTTCATGTAAGTACACCCCCTAAAGCTATCTGGGAGTATGTGGAAAATGATCTGGGATTGGGTAAAGTAACTACAACAGGTGAAACAACAAATCACTATCAGAAGAACTTCCAGTCAGGCAAGATCATTGCTGACTTTATTGTAGAAGTAAAGGAAGTGGCTGGAAAAGATTCGGCCGACTTGTATACTGAGTTCGGCGGTGCCAATAAAAAAGAAAGGGTAGGAGTACCACATGGGTTTAAACCGGTAATTCAGTTAACAGCCGAGCAGGATCACTGTATATTCGGTATGATGAAGGATGATAAGTTTGAAGGCGTTACTGAAATACGCGTGGAAAAAGGACGTTTGCAACTAACACCGCTGAAAGCTATTATTAAAGCGGATGCACAATAACAATAATCATTTTTAAAAAAGTACAAAAATATTCAAATGAAACTGATCAGGTTTGGATTACCAGGAGAAGAAAAACCGGGCGTAGTTACTGCGGCAGGTATGTTTGACGTAAGCGCTTTTGGAGAAGATTTCGGCGAGCGTTTTTTTGAAACAAATGGTTTGGATCGTTTGGCACAATGGTGGGCCGTAAATGGAAAAGACTGTGCTCCGGTGCCTGAAGGTACCCGTCTGGGATCACCTATACAACGGCCTTCCAAGATCATTTGCATTGGCTTGAACTATGCCGATCATGCCCGGGAAACCAATGCACAGATTCCGCAGGAACCTATCGTGTTTTTTAAGAGCACTTCTTCCCTGGTAGGGCCAAATGATAACCTGGTTATTCCAAAGAATAGCCAGAAAACTGACTGGGAAGTAGAATTGGTAGTGGTAATTGGAAAGAAAGCAAGCCATGTGGAAGAAAAGGATGCCATGGATTACGTAGCTGGTTATTGTTTGCATAACGACTACAGTGAAAGAGCCTTCCAATTGGAAAGAGGTGGTCAGTGGGTAAAAGGTAAAAGCTGTGACACCTTTGCACCATTAGGCCCCTGGCTGGTTACCAAAGATGAAATCGGAGACATTAATAATGTACGTTTATGGCTTACCGTGAATGGCAAGATGATGCAAAACGGCTCTACTTCTGACTTCATTTTTAATGTTCCTTACGTTGTTTCTTATCTGAGCCAGTTTATGAGCTTGCTGCCCGGAGATGTAATTTCTACAGGTACTCCTGCAGGTGTGGGATTAGGGATGAATCCACAAGTATTTATTAAAGAGGGCGATGTCATAGAATTGGGAATTGACGGATTAGGTACTTCCCGTCAGGTGGCAGTAGCTTACAAATAGTTTTACCTGAGGCCAACAGGAAAGCAGGAGGAGGATTGTACCTGCTTTTTTGTTGGCCTTAAATTGATCATCGATAATCATAAAATACATGGAAAGGTTTTGTTTGGCACTGGATCTGGTAGATGACCCTGCGCTGATAGCGGAGTATGAGGCTATCCATAAGAATATATGGCCGGAAATAAAGAAAAGCATTCAGGATAGCGGAATTACAGTAATGGATATATATCGTTTTTCCAACCGTTTGTTTATGATTATGGAAGTGGACGAGACCTTTTCTGCAGAGCGCAAAGCGGCTATGGATGCAAGTGACCCTATCGTGCAGAAATGGGAACAGTATATGTGGAAATTCCAGCAGGCAATATCCGGTGCTCAGCCTGGTGAAAAATGGGTAATGATGAAACAGATATTTTCTTTATGAGTGCAGTTATAGATGCGCATCAGCATTTCTGGCATTATAATCCGGTAAGGGATGCCTGGATCACGGATGATATGAAGGTTATCCAGCGTAATTTCCTGCCGGAAGATCTGGCTCCTGTTCTGGCTGCCAATCAGGTGGACGGATGTGTTGCTGTACAAGCTGACCAGTCTGAAGAAGAAACCTTTTTTTTACTGAAAGCTGCTGAAGAACACGATTTTGTAAAAGGAGTAGTAGGCTGGGTAGATCTTCGCGCGGCAAATATTGCAGCACGCTTATCTCATTTTGCTGCTGAAAAGAAGCTAAAAGGTTTCAGGCATATTGTACAGGCAGAACCGGACAATATGTTTCTGCTGAGAGAAGACTTTTGCAATGGTGTTAAAGCGCTGGCTGTACATGATTTTACATATGATATTCTCGTATACCCCACACAGCTGCCAGCTGTGGAAAAATTTGTAGAAAAGTTCCCGGAGCAAAGACTGGTTATTGATCATATGGCAAAGCCATATTTTAAGACAGGCGATATAAAGGACTGGGCAGCCAGCATGCGGAAAATTGCGCAATCTCCACATGTGCACTGTAAAGTGAGTGGTATGGTCACAGAAGCTGACTGGCAACAATGGCAGCCGGCAGATTTTAAACCATTTCTGGATGTGGTATTAGAGGCATTTGGACCTGAACGGATGATGTTTGGATCGGATTGGCCGGTATGTCTGGTAGCTGGTGATTATGGCCGGGTAAAGGCTTTATTGACGGATTATATCAGCGCATTAACTGATGCAGAACAGCACGGTATTATGGGAGAGAATGCAGTGAATTTTTATAAGTTATAAATATTAAAACGGGAAACCAGTTATGAACTTAGGATTACATGATAAAGTGATTATTGTTACAGGCGGTGCCAAAGGGATTGGAGAAGCTATTTCTAAGCTGATAGCTGAAGAAGGGGGAATAGTGGTAATAGCAGGCCGAAATGCAGCGGATAACAATAAAACAGTGGATGAAATTGTAAAAACGGGCGGAAGGGCATTTGCCATTACTGCTGAACTGGGTAAAGTAGAAGACTGCAAAAAAGTGATCGCCTTAACGGTAGACCAATATGGGAAAATTGATGGTCTGGTGAATAATGCAGGAGCCAATGATGGCGTTGGGCTGGAAAATGGTTCTCCGGAAAAATTCATGACATCACTGCAAAATAATTTGTCACACTATTATAACCTGGCACATTATGCCTTACCCTATCTCAAAGAAACAAGGGGAAATATTGTAAATATCGGATCAAAAGTAGCGGATACCGGTCAGGGAAACACTTCGGGGTATGCCGCTTCAAAAGGAGCCATTAATGCTTTAACAAGAGAATGGGCCGTGGAAATGCTACCATATGCTATTCGTGTAAATACAGTGATCCCTGCTGAAGTATGGACACCATTATACGAAACATGGATTAACTCTTTACCTAATCCCAAAGAAAAACTGGCTGCGATTGTAAAGCATATACC
This sequence comes from Chitinophaga sp. H8, assembly GCF_040567655.1. NCBI lineage: Bacteria > Pseudomonadati > Bacteroidota > Chitinophagia > Chitinophagales > Chitinophagaceae > Chitinophaga > Chitinophaga defluvii. Next base: position 3,166,880 of record NZ_JBEXAC010000002.1, read on the forward strand.
ACTTGAAAAAAGAATGACTACTGCGGAAGAGATTGGTAATATGACGGTGTTTTTATTATCTCCAAAGTCATCACATACTACCGGACAAATAGTATATGTAGATGGAGGATATACACATTTGGACAGATCGGTTAACTAGCTACGGCTATCAGTCCGCCTGCTTCCGGATGCTTTAAATAAATAATAATGATCAACTGAAAGATAAACAGCTGATAGCGCTTAGCTAGAGGCTCACAGCTCTGAAACAGCACGTTTTAATTGTAAACATATAAATTCACCCGTTATGGCCGGAGGCGCAGTCGGTAATTCCACCTATACCAGTACTAATGCAAAGCAGGGTAGTTATTTAATACCCTTTATACTGGTAACCAGCTTGTTTTTTTTATGGGGCCTTGCTTATGGCCTGTTAGATGTATTGAATAAGCATTTCCAGGAAGTGTTGAACATCACTAAAATGAGGTCTACCCTTTTGCAGGCAGCCTATTTTGGTGCTTATTTCCTGATGGCATTCCCTGCCGGGTTGCTGATGAATAAGTACGGGTATAAGAGAGGGATTATTTTAGGGCTGTTGCTGTATGCAATAGGTGCTTTCCTGTTTTATCCGGCAGCACATTTCACCAGTTTTGATTCTTTTTTACTGGCATTATTTATTCTGGCCAGCGGGCTTGCTTTTCTGGAAACGGCGGCTAATCCCTACGTTACTGTTTTAGGCCCCAAAGAAACTTCTGAACAAAGATTAAACCTGTCGCAGTGTTTTAATGGTCTGGGTTCCTTTTTAGGCCCCATTATCGGCGGTGCACTTTTCTTTGGTGAAAATACAAATGACTTGTCTTCCGTGCAATTGACCTATGTGATCATAGGTGTCATTGTACTGTTGATCGCTGGCTTTTTTTACAGAACACCTTTACCTGAAATAAAGGAAGATAAGGTAGAAGGACCGGAAGTGGAAGCGGATACACGCCCCTTGTTTGCGCATAAGCATTTCGTATGGTCTATCATTGCGCAATTCTTTTATGTTGCTGCACAGGTAGGTGTAGGGGCCTTGTTTATTAACTATGTAACAGAATACTGGGCCGGCACTTCCAGCCAGGAAGGTTCCTTTTTACTTTCTGTGGGATTGGGATTGTTTGTGGGCGGACGCTTTGTAGGAACAGCGTTGATGCGAACAATTGCACCTAATAAGTTATTGACACTTTATGCGGTGATCAATATTGTTTTGTGTGCAGTGGTAATGACCGGAAATGGTGCAGTGGCTTCCTATGCTTTAATTGGTACCTTCTTCTTTATGTCTATCATGTTCCCGACTATTTTCGCATTAGGGATCAAGGGATTGGGCGCAAATACCAAAAAAGGGGCCTCTTTCCAGATCATGTCCATTGTAGGAGGTGCTTTAGTGCCTGTGGTGATGGGATTGATCGCGGATAAGGAAGGTACGGCTGTTTCCTATGTTGTTCCGTTAATTTGTTTTGTAGTAGTATTCTTCTTTGGCTGGAGAGGCTATAAGAGAAGCTAATTATATCCAGGAATTCCGCGAAATCATCGTAACTTAATACCAGAAAGCATTACTATGATTTTGCGGAATTTTATAACCATGCCCTGGGTGGTTGCAGGAATTTTTAGCCTGTCGGCCATCTTCACTTCCTGCTCAAAAAGTGATACCGGAAAAGGAATGCCTCCTGCACCTGCTGATACTATACAGCTCTCCTTTTCGCACCTCGTAAATACGCAGCCATTAGTACTCGGTAACACCACCTACAAAAATGCAGCAGGAGAATCTTTTAACATTACCACCTTTAAATACTACCTGAGTAATTTTTCATTAATAAAAACGGATGGATCCAGTGTGGTACTAGAACCAGCAGCTTATTTTCTGATAGATGAAGCGAAGCCGGGATCAAAGACTATCTTGCTGGATGGTGTTCCTGCGGGGATATATAAGGGGATTTCCTGGTGGATAGGCGTAGATAGTACGCGCAATGTAAGCGGGGTGCAAAGCGGCGCATTAGACCCGGCTAACGGGATGTTCTGGACCTGGAATAGTGGCTATATTATGGCCAAACTGGAGGGTACATCACCAGTCTCCAATGCGACGATGAATCTGCTGGAATTTCATGTGGGAGGATTTAAAGGTACTACAAATGCTTTGCGGCAGGTAACCCTGGGCTTTCCTGAACCGGTCAATGTAGACAAAGGAAAGATACCAGAGGTGAGTGTAACCGCAGATGCCTATACCTGGTTTGATCAACCGAACCGCATCAGCTTTAAGGAGTTTGCGGCCTGCCATGTGCCTGGTGCAGATGCAATGAAGATCGCCGACAATTACCGGAAAATGTTTGCCATCAAAAGTGTTTTGAATTAAATACAGCTATACCAAAATCAATAATACATTGTGATGTACAGGAAAGCAACATGTTTCTTGGGAATATTCTGCCTGTTCCTGTTGGTATTATCCTGGGCTTGCCGTCGTAACGGGGAGAGCAGTAATATCGGCCCTGTACCTTATGTTTTGAAGTTACCTCCTGGCTTTCCCGCCCCGGTATATGATTTTTCGAAAAATCAATTGACAAGAGAGGGTATTGCATTAGGGCGGTATTTATTTTATGATGACCGGCTTTCCCGGGATAGCACTATTTCCTGTGGTTTTTGTCACCAGCAATTTGCTGCATTTGGCCACTTTGATCATGCCTTGAGCCACGGTATTGACAGCCGGATAGGCTTCCGTACAGTACCCTCTTTGTTTAATCTGATATGGCAAAAGGAATTTATGTGGGATGGTGGCGTTAATCACCTGGAAATGCAGCCACTCACGCCTATTACTGATCCCAATGAAATGGGGGAAGATCTGAGCCGGTTGATTGCTCGTTTACAGGCAGATGCCGGGTACAGGCAAAAATTTAAAGCTGCCTTTGGTTCAGAGGAAATTAACAGTGAGCGGTTGTTTAAAGCGTTGGTGCAGTTTATGGCTACCATGATATCCGGAGAGTCCAAGTATGACAGCGTCATGCGTAAAGCGCCAGGGGTTAGTTTTACGCCGGAAGAACAGGGAGGCTATGCTACTTTCCAGCAAAAATGTGCAACCTGCCACAAAGAACCCTTGTTTACCGATCTCAGTTATCGCAGCAATGGCTTACCCTATCTGCCAGCCCTCAATGATGTAGGCCGCATGCGAATTACCAACAGTACCGGCGATAAACTGAAATTTAAGGTGCCTTCTCTGCGGAATATTCTTAAAAGCCCACCATATATGCATGATGGGCGTTTCTTTGATATTACCAAAGTATTTGAATTTTATGACCATGGAGTAGAACAAACGGATACCACAGATCCATTAGTACGGAATGGCATTCCTCTCAGCGAAAAGGAAAAAAGAGAATTGTATTTCTTCCTGAATACGCTTACAGATCCGGGCTTTATCAACAATCCGGCATTAAGTGAGATCAGGATTGAATAGTACATTATCCTTACAGCTCCCATTTTCTGATCATATCTTTTACCTGCTTTTTGTACTCCTTAAGTGATGACCGCGTTTGCTGAATGAAACCATTATCTTCCAGTTTGCCAATAACAGCATCCATTTCGGCTTCGTTTTCATAACTCATTTTACGGAAAGGGTTATTGTAATCCTTTTCGCGCGACTGGTAGATATTCTCCGTGAGTATACCCAATGTATTTACAGATTGTTGCAGGCATTGTTTTAAATGGAGGGTAGAAAATTCCCGGGGGGATATTTCAAGTACATGTAACATACTTGCAATGGCATGCTGCAGTTTATCATAAAAATAGTCTTCCCCTATTTGTATATAGTTATCATGCAGTTGGTCCCAGCTATTGATTTTACCTTTTCTGATTTTGTTTTTTAATTCTTCCAGTGTATCTGCTTTCATAAGCTGACCACCTATATTGTGCCAGGCACCACGTTTGGACGATTTAACGATGGTTTGTAATGCGGTAAGGGAATTAAGATCCTGTTGGTCTACATAGTCTATGATATTACGAATACCATAAAGTAAAATGAGGTCTTTGAACCAGGCATAAGCTTTATGTACTTTCAACAATTGTACCCGGCGGTGGCTGTTTTCCATGTTTTCTGCAAATACCTGCAGCCGGGCTACTTCATCAGGATGCTGTGTTAGTAACTCCCGGCCTTTAAGCTGGATAGTTTGCCCGGTTAATTTATCTGTGCTTTCTTCTTTAGATACATACCATGCTTTTCCTACTGCTGTTTCCATAAGCGTAAGCGAAGCAATCATCTCTTCTACGGAGTCGGGTGCGAGATAATCATACTCTATTGTTTGTATTTTATCGGTACGCTTATCGCGGTCTACATACTTCCAGGAGTTGCGGGCCAATGCATACATGTTGTGCATAAACCAATAGCCTGGCATGATTTTCAGACAGTTGGTATGTTCATCATTGAGGATAAGGCTGAAAGGAATGGGAATATTCATTTCAGACATATAGTTGCCTTTAGAGATAATGGTAAAAGAGGCAAACTTTGAATTATGCTTGAGGCTTACACAAAGACCCGGCCAGAACCCTCGTCCGGCAATGATTTCTCCATCAGCACCCCGGGAATTATGGTTGGAGCCTATCGTAGCTCCTGCGGCCATATTGCTTTGTCCCATCACCAGTGCTGCACATAAAAAGGAGTTGTTATGATGTTGTTCATGCGCAGGAAAAATAAGAGAGTTTAACACCTCACAGCAGGAAATGGTTGCATTATTGCCCAGATAAGAGTTAATGAGACGGGCGCCATATTTTAACTGGGAGTGGGAGGCCATTACAAAACGAACGGCTTTAACACCATAGAATACCCGGCAGCCATAACCCATAATTCCATTTACAAGTTCACAGCCTTCACCGATCTGGGAAGCAGCGCCTGCCATACTGTTAATAGTAAGGTTTTTGAGCTTGTTGGCGCCTTTTAAATAGGCATCCGTACCGATGGTAACATCTTTGATGATTTTACAGTTTTTTATGACTGTACGGTCACCTACCATGCCATAATACCCACGCTTTTTATCAAACTGTTTCTCGGTAAATAATTTAAACTTTTGTTGCAGGGCAGCATCATCACGATAACGTGTCCAGAGATAGGCATCACCCGGCAGCATACCGTCAAAGGGCATTACACTGCGTCCACCATTTTCATTGCACAATTCCATCCAGATCCGTACATTTTCCGGCTCCCCATCTTTGACAATGCCATTACCAAATTTGGCGTAGTCAGTAGTAGCCATTTCATTAACATTGGCTACGATTACTTCATTGCCCAGTATATAATGAGAAAGAAAATTTACGTTATAGACCACTACATTATCGCCAAAGTCGCAGGCGCATATGGTACTGTTATACAAGCCTACAGGCAGGCGTAAATTATGAAATTCCAGGTAGTACGGCTCCAGTTTACCTATCCGCACCATTCCAAAAAAATGGCAGTGCTGTACCAGCTGCGGGTCAAATTCATTGGCAACGAAAATACTGTTCCAGTCGTCGGAGGTATTATCATTTCTTACCAGTGCCTCAATTTCATAAGCGGTCAATTTACGATATACGCCATGTTTCCCCCATTGTTGCTCACGAAGATAATATTCATCTTTTCCTTTGGGTAAATGCGGGGTTTCTACAAAATTATAACCCAAGGCTGTAAGCGGTTTTTTCTGTATGTTATTCATGGATATAATGTTGTAACGGTTATAACCGGCAACAGGTAGTTACATTGCTGCAAACTACCTGTCACCAGTTGCTTTTACGTGAATATTCCTGAAGTATTTGCTGATCCCCCGGAGGGATCATTGATGATAATGTTATTCTACGGTTACTGATTTCGCCAGATTCCTTGGCTTGTCTACATCCAGCCCTTTGAGTACGCCAATATGATAAGCAAGCAGCTGCAACGGGATAACAGATATCATAGGGGCTACCAGCTCATCTGCTTCAGGCACTACAATGATATCATCTGCCATTCCCGGAATAATAGTGTCCCCTTCTGTAATGACAGCAATTACTTTACCTTTACGGGCTTTTATTTCCTGTATGTTAGAAACTACCTTTTCATAATAACTATCCTTAGTAGCTACAAATACTACCGGCAGGTTTTCATCTACCAGGGCAATCGGACCGTGTTTCATTTCAGCAGCAGGGTAGCCTTCCGCATGTATGTAAGATATTTCCTTCAGTTTTAATGCCCCTTCCAGTGCTACCGGGAAATTATATCCGCGGCCCAGGTAGAGGAAATCGCGGGCATCTTTATATTTGGCCGCAATGTTTTTTACCTGCTCATTCAGTTCCAGTGTGGTTGCCACTTTTTCCGGAACATTTTCCAACTCATCCAGTAAGTGTTGGAAGCGCTGTGGGGTAATAGCTCCTTTTTCTTTGGCTACCATTAAGCCTACCAGACAAAGTACGGCAAGCTGGGCGGTAAATGCTTTGGTGCTGGCTACGCCAATTTCAGGGCCTGCATGTGTATATGCACCGGCATGGGAGGCGCGGGCAATGGAAGAGCCTACTACATTACAGATACCAAGAATAATAGCTCCTTTTTCCTTGGCGCTTTCAATAGCTACCAGGGTGTCCGCTGTTTCGCCTGACTGTGATACTGCAATGATCACATCGCCGGGGCCCACTACAGGATTACGGTATCTGAACTCAGAAGCGTATTCTACTTCTACCGGAATGCGGCATAATTCTTCAATCATGTATTCTGCCACCAGGCCTGCATGCCAGGAGGTACCACATGCCACAATAATAATGCGGTTAGCATTTTTAAGCATATCGGCATATTCGCGGATACCACCCATAGTAAGTGTTCCTTTTTTGGCATCCAGCCTGCCGCGCAAACTATCAAAAATGGTTTGTGGCTGTTCAAATATTTCCTTGATCATGAAATGATCATAGCCACCTTTTTCGATAGCGGCAAGTTCTATATCCAGTTTCTGAATATAGGGTGTCTGTATTTCGTTGGAAATATTTTTGAGGATCAGTTCATCTTCCCTTAAAATGGCAATTTCGTAGTCGTTTACATAAACTACTTCTTTGGTGTATTCTACAATAGGGGAAGCATCAGAAGCTAAAAAATGTTCTCCCTTACCAACACCAATTACCAGCGGGCTTCCTTTCCGGGCGGCGATGAGTGTACCAGGATTATCCTGATCCACGATCAGGATTACATAGGCACCTACTACTCTTTTCAGTGCGATACGTAATGCTTCTTCTAAAGAACACTGATTACTTTTTTTGATTTCTTCAATGAAATGCATCAGCACTTCCGTATCCGTATCACTTTTAAAAACATGCCCAAGGTTTTGCAATTCTTTTTTGAGGTGAGCATAGTTTTCAATGATACCGTTATGCACCATGGCGAGTTTACCATCACCGGAAATATGAGGATGGGCATTGGCATCACTGGGTTCGCCATGGGTAGCCCAGCGGGTATGACCGATGGCAATATGGCTATGCATATCCTTGCCAACAAGTTCTTCTTCCAGTAAGGCTACTTTTCCTTTTTTCTTGTATACCTGTAATCCGTTGTTGATAATGGCAACACCAGCGCTGTCATAACCGCGGTATTCCAGTCTTTTGAGGCCTTTTAGTACGATGGGGTAAGCTTCCCGTTGTCCTATGTAAGCTACGATTCCACACATATGGTTAAAATATTATTTGATGAGGTTTATCCTTGCAATATGCTATTTTTTTGTCAAAATACTATTGGTAATGGAGAAGAAAGGATAAAGATAACCGTATGATCACCATTAGATTACGCGTGAGCAGGCGTTTTACGGGTATTGTTATTTTATTTTAAAAGTGTTTCGTCAAAGAGTTTTTTTATACGTTTATATTCATCGGTCCAGCTGCTTGGTGTGGTAAAACCATGATCTTCTACAGGAAATACTGCCAGTTCCCAATTATTTTTTCCCAGCTCAATCAACCTTTGGGTGAGCCTGACAATATCTTCAAAATGTACATTGGTATCCACCATTCCATGACACATCAGTAACCTGTTTTTTAATCCATTGGCATAATAGATAGGAGAGGAGCGGCGGTAGGCGATACTATCAGTGTAGGGTTCGTTCAGAATATTGCTGGTATAACCATGGTTATAGTGGGCCCAGTCAGTAACAGACCGGAGTGCTGCGCCGGCTGCAAACACATCTGGTGTGGTAAATAGTGCCATCAGCGTGATAAATCCGCCATAACTTCCTCCGTAGATACCTATACGTTTGGGATCAATCCCCATCTTGTCAGCCAGGTACCTGGCACCATCTACCTGATCATCGAGGTCTTTACCGCCCATGTGCCGGTAGATGCCGGTGCGCCAGTTGCGGCCATAGCCGGCACTGCCCCGGTAATCCATATCCAGTACGGTATATCCCTGATCAGTAAGCATATTGTGAAACATATATTCTCTGAAATAACTACTCCACCACCTGTGCGCATTCTGCAGATAACCGGCTCCATGTACAAATATGACTGCCGCACCATTCTTCTTGCCAGGTGCAGGCGTAAACAAGCGGGCATATACAGGAGCATTATCGCGGGCGGTAACTTTAATTATTTCCGGTACCCGCCAGGCATAGGTATTGAATGCTGCGGACATGGCCTGGTGCGTGACTTGTATCGCTTTGGCACCTGGCTCATTTCGTTGCAGGTACAATTCCCATGGTTTATTGGAAAAAGAATAACGGAAGGCAATCCACTTTTCGTCAGGGGAAATACTGGTTTCATGCGCCCCGGACATTTGGGTAAGCCGTTGTGGAGCACCTCCGTTAACCGCCAGCCGGTATAGTTGCTTTTCGCCGGGATCTACTTCATTGGTAATGATGTAGAAAAACTTTTTATCTGCCGATAACTGGGCTTCCTGTACCTCATAATTGCCGGTAGTTAATGCTGTTTTTTGTCCCGAATTAACGACCATTTTATACAAATGAGAATAACCACTGGTTTCAGATTGAAACCAGCAGGTGGTTTCATTTATCCAGCCCAGATTAGCACCGCCAAAGCTCCAGCCTATGCCTGGTCCTGCTATCCAGGCTTCATCCCGCTGACGGTCCAATAGCTGAAGATTACCATTGGTGGCGTCCAGCAGCATTAACCAACGGTCTTTGTTATCCTGGGAACGGATATCTACCATCGCACGACTGCCTTCTGGCGACCAATACGGTCCGTTAATAATAACTTCCCTGTCGGCCACTTTCTTAACAGCGGTATCTTTTGAGGGATAGTCTTTTACATAATCAGGTACATCTTTAATGCCGGGAATGGCAGCTGTTTTGATAGCCAATACAGTATCCTGCTGCCGGTCATAAATGAAACTCTCAAAAGTTCCCTGCGGTGCGCCTACTTTTTCCCTGGAGGGGATGTCGGTTGTAAAGCCGCTTTTAGTGACATAATCAGGTACAATAGTATTGCGGGCATTAGCAGGTGCTTTAAACAAAGTGTAAGTAACAAACCTGCCGTCCGGACTTATTGTTACATTCTGCAGGCGCTTGTCTTGTAAGTATAGCGCGCGCAATGGTATAGGGGCGTATGTTTTGTTGAAAGCTTTGGCAGCATCTGATTTTTCCTGCCTGTCTTTCACAATTTGCAGTAACTCAGGTTGTTGCGCCTGTAACCATTTTTCCTGCTGGTTTAATACGGGTGGATTTTCATCTGGTTTATTACCTTTTTGAAAATTGGTCAGCTGGGTAGTCGTGCCATTTATTTTATCCCACAGGAAAAGATCATTATGCAGTTGATAAACAATCTGTTGATCTCCTTTCAGAAATAATGGATTGCTTTCCTGCGAGGTAGTTTGTGTAATGCGGATTGTTTTATCAGTGCTGATATTCAAAAGGTAAATATCTCCGTTGAGGCTGTAGGTAAGGAACGTTTTATTATTATTGTAAGTACCTTCGGCTTTGGCTTTGATGAAGGCTCTTGTTGATGCCGCTGTTTTATGAGGGAGTATTGTTTTAGTACTTGCAGCATATAATGAATCTGTGGGTGCTTTTTCGGGATTCCAGTCAAAATAAATGGTTTGGTTATCAGTTCCCCAAAATACATGATCCGGCGAAGTGCCTATCCATTTGGGATCCTGCATGATTTTCTCTACGGTAAGCGGGGTTATTTGTTGGGCAGCAACAGGGACGTATACAAATAAAATAATGATAAGAGGTAACCACTTTTTCATGGCAGTGCTTTATTTTGTTGTAGATTAAATGTAGCTAAAATGACCAGATATTTTGTTTTGCTGCTGCTTTTTGTGGCTTGCCAGCCCAAATCGCCGGCGCATCAGTCCATACCGGTCACAGAAGACAGCACTTTTCTTACAGGCACCTTTTTTGTGGTCAGACATGCAGAAACTGAGTCCGGAAAAAATCCTGCTTTATCCTTGCAGGGGCAGCAAAGGGCAGGGGCATTGTACCACTTACTCAAAGATTCAGGGATCGCTAAGATATATACCACCACTTATGAAAGGAGTATTCAAACTGCCGATTCCATGCGATTACAGCTACACCTGGATACCGTGTTCTATGCTGCGGATACTACCGGAGAATCACTGATTTATGAAATCTCCAGGCATGGCGACTGGGGAAAGCGCTTGCTGGTAATTGGGCATAGTAATACTCTCCTGCCTATTATACATACCCTGAAAGCCAACCCTTTGGTAGATTCTATCGGAAGGGCCGATTTTAGTAACCTGTTCATCGTTCATAAATACCGGGATAATTCCCTCCTTGAGCATAAACATTACGAAGGATATAACGGAAAAAGATAAACTATATACGGATTTGCATGCTATACCGGCACATATACATTACTTTGTATTGGTGAGCAATGATCGTTTATCATTGTATAGATAAGCAGGATTGCCTATTAACAAATAAAGTAAAATAATGTACCGGTATTGGTTTTTATTGCTTTTTTTACCACTCACAGGTTTAGCCCAGAAAAATATGTTGTATTTAAATAAGAACAATGAAATCACTGCAGCTAAGAGTGATTATGTATGTCAGAAAAATGAACAACTGTCTAAAGGATATAGCAATTGCTATGATTGTTTTGACAATACGCAACAGCTGGTAAAACAGCTCAATACCCAATTGTATATTACAAATGCAGTTATGGAAAATGACAACAAACCATTTGTGGGTCATTTGGGAGAGCAAGGTGTTTTTTTATTGGGAGTATATAAAAATGGAAAACCCTACAATGGCTTTTTTAAGCATAAGACGAAGTCGGGTGAATGGCTGATATACGATTTTTATAAAGATGGACAACGAACATCTCAGGTGTTGAATGATCTTTACATGACGATGAAAGCGGAGAAAGATGATCAGATTACTGCCACTACCCTGAATGTTAAAAATACGTTTGCCGATGGCGTATTGGAAAATGGATTGGCTATCATTCCTGCAAGTGTACAGGGTGGGGTAGCGGAAATTGTGCAGTATGTCAGGAATAAAAAAACTACCGTTTACACCATCGGCCTTTTTGCCATGCATTATGGGGAGTTTATTAATGTCAGCCATATTGAGAATGGGTACAAGATAGCGAGTTTTGGAAAGAACAGCGTAAGCATTACTTATCACCCTAATGGCAGGAAGATAGAAAGTTTTGATCGCAATGGCCGGTTGAAAAATACGGTGAATTTTTCTCATCATCCATTCGCCCAACAGGAGGGAGTAGATAAGCAACGGTCTTTTTCTTATTTCAGGAAAAACCATCAGTTGTATATAGAGCAGGCAACAGATGCGGCGCAGTTAATGGCTTTTCATGAATTGGCAGAAGATAATGATGGCAGCAGCGTTGTATCCCGGATGGCACTAAGCTTTTTGCGCAATACGCCCTCTCTGGAGGTAGAGGACCTGCAGTATTTTGTTGCAAACATGTATTTTAAGGATGACGATTTTCTGGGTACCTGTGAATCCTGGGATGGGAAAATTTATGGGATGATGTATCAGAAGGGGGCCAAAGAAGGAACTTATACACTTACCATGTATGAGGAAGGAAAAGTAGTAACGAAGCCGGAATTAGTAATAGTAGATCAAACGGTAGATGAAATAGCAGCGGCTTTTAAATTGATCCGGCAAAAACAAGCGATGACAGAAGAAGACGGGGAATAATGCTCCGTCTTCCGGGTATCTTAAAGTAGTATGCCTCTCATAAAGGCAAATGCTACGGAGAAATAAATCAGTAGTCCGGTTACGTCCACCAAGGTGGCCACAAATGGAGCAGAAGAGGTAGCAGGGTCAGCCCCAAGTTTTTTCAGTATCAATGGCAGCATGGAGCCGGAAAGGGTACCCCAAAGTACTACCCCAACCAGTGATACCCCAACGGTTGCTCCGATTAAAGGAGCATGCGGGCCATAAGTCGTAGGTTTGATGGCATTCCAGAGCATAATTCGGGTAAATCCGATAATGCCCAGGATGCTGCCTAATAACAGGCCGGAAGATATTTCTCTGCGCATCACCCGCCACCAGTCACTCAACGTGATTTCTCCCAGTGCCATTGCCTGGATAATAAGTGTGGAAGCCTGTGAACCACTGTTTCCTCCGCTGGAAATAATAAGGGGTACGAATAGTGCCAGTACTACTGCTTTAGCAATTTCATCTTCAAAAAATGCCATGGCCGTAGCAGTGAGCATTTCACCGATGAAAAGCACTACCAGCCACCCGGCTCTCTTTTTAACCAGCTTCAGTAAGGGCATGTCGAGGTAAGGCTCATCCAATGCCTCGGTACCACCAATCTTTTGAATATCTTCTGTATGTTCCTCGTTGGCAATCCAGAGCATATCATCAATGGTAACAATCCCTAACAGGATGCCCTGATCATCCACTACCGGAAGGGCCACCCGGTTTTCCATCCGGAATACCTGGATCGCTTCTTCCTGATCATCATTGGCGTGAAGGGTAACAAAACGGTCATCCATTAGGGTATGTACTACTGTATCCGGTGATACCAGTAAAAACTCTCTGATCCGGAAATCATCCAGTAAGCGGCCTTTGTCATCAATTACATAAATTACATCAATGGTTTCACTGTCTTTCCCATATTCCCGGATATAGTTTAATACCTGCCCTACTGTCCATTCTTCCCTGACTGCAATGTAGTCGGGGGTCATGATACGGCCTACGCTGTTTTCACGATAGCCCAGGAGTGACAAGGTGATTTTTCTTTCTTCAGGATCCAGTAGTTTAATGAGTTCTTTTACAGCCTCACTGGGTAATTCTTCGAGGAAGGCGGTACGGTCATCCGCAGGCAGCTCATTCATGAGTTCCGCAATTTTAGCTGCAGACAATGACCGGATCACATCTTCCTGCTGGGGAAATTCCAGGATACGGAAAGCCGCAGCAGCACGGCCGATGGACAGATGATTGATAATCGCTCCCGCATCTTCCGGCAGTTCATGAATTAATTCAGCAATATCTGTAATAAGCTGGTCATCCAGGTATACACTTAATTCACGGAAATTGCTTTCATCCGCTAATGTCCTGAACTTTTCCAGTAGTGCTTCGTTTTCCATATTCCTTTGACTCTGTGAACGAAAGTAAACAATAATAAAGATGCTGCCAGAGCAATACCCTACAATATTTCGGATACATGTTTGCGGATATTGGCGCAAATAGTATCTGCCGGGAGGTCGTTAGCATCCAGGCCAAACGGGTCCTCTATTTCTTCGGCAATTAACTCCAGACTGGCCAATACATAAAATATAAATACCACCATGGGGATAATCAGGTACCCTAAGCCAAAAACGTACCCAAATGGCATCGTCATTACATAAAAGAAGATAAACTTTTTTATAAATACGCTATAGGAAAAAGGAATAGGGGTGTTCTTGATCCGTTCACAGGCGCCGCATACATCCGTGAAGGATTGTAGTTCCTGGTTAATGACAATCAGCTGGTCGCCCGTAATGTGATTTTGCCGGTATAATTCATGTATCCTGTTCATTAGCATTATGGCGGCCTGATTAGGAACGTGTTTTCCCAGGTCTGGGTTAAAGGGGATATCTCCGGGCAGGGGCATTATTTCTTCCGGTAAATAGGTATTGCGCAGGTGACTTTTAAGGCAAAAAGCATAATTGGGGATCATTACCTTAAAAAATGCTCTGGCAGCCGTGTCGGTAGCTGGCAGGATAGCCCCTAGTTTCATCGACAGGTTGCGGCTGCTGTTTACCAGAGTACCCCACTGCTTCCGGCCTTCATACCAGCGGTCATATGCAGTGTTGGTACGGAATACCAGCAGCAGGGAAATGACGAAGCCCAGTAATCCGTGTATGACAGAAATGTTTTTAAGGTCACTGTTCCCGGATAACTTCCATACTTCCAGTTCGAGAAACGCTACAAGTCCTGCATAAAGCGACAGGGCGATGAACATGGGGAATAGCTTCCGCACGGTATCCGCTTTGTGGATACGGAAAATAAAAGTAAACCACTCTTTTGGATTGTAATTGATCATACGATTGTTTTAAAACACATGGAGCCCTGGTATGGCCCATCGTGGTATACTTATTGCTTTTGTCCTGAACCGGTTCCGGCCCTTTCGGGTTGCAAACCTAAAATTTTTATGCCTGATTTTGATAACTTACTGCTTTACCTTTACTTTACGCCTTCTTTACTGATTTAGTGCTATGATTAAGCCATACTTGTATATCGACAAAATAAAGGGCAAAGGCCGTGGGGTTTTTACAAAAGAAAATATCCCGGCGGGTACCTTGCTTGAAGTTTCTCCTGTGCTGGTATTGTCGTACGATGATACTGCCATAGTAGACAAAACAAAGCTGCATAACTATATTTTCCTGTGGGGATCACGGGAAACACGTTCCTGCGTGGCTTTAGGATATTGTTCCATCTATAACCACTCCTACGAACCCAACTGTGAGTACGAGATGGACTTTGAGGCGGATACAATGAGTATCATGACCCGCCGCGAAATTAAAAAAGGTGAAGAACTTTGTATCAATTACAATGGGGAGGTTACAGATACTTCCCCGGTTTGGTTTGATGTCAAAAAGAAATAATCCCGCTTTATTTCCTGAAGTGTAATACCAACTACCCACCCAAAAGACTGGTTCCTGTTTTTTAAAGATAATTATATAAGTGCTTATATAATTGCATAATATTTCCTATTATTGTGTTAAATTGTATAAGTGCTTATATAAATAGCGCTGACAGGGTTAACTTCGTTACAGTGCAATAGCACCCCTGCAATAAACAATAGCATATGAGTTTTTATCCGTCATTAGGTTATCTGGTATTTGGCAGCCGTTTAAGGAGGTTAAGTGAATACTTTCTTATGGAGGTGAATAAGGTATATGAACAGGCGGGTATTGCCTTTGATGCCAGCTGGTTTCCCGTATTTTATGTATTGTCCAGGGAACAATCTGTGCCTATGACAGATATTGCCACTCAGCTGGAAGTATCCCATTCCGCTGTTAGCCAGCTGGTCACCAACCTGAAGAAAAAAGGTCTGGTCAAGACAGCACCCTGTAAGGAAGATGGCCGCAGACAATTAGTTGCTTTTACGAAAAAAGGGGAGGAGCTGTTGCATCAGATACAGCCTGTATGGGAAGCGATTACCACTGCCATGACACAGCTTGTAACAGCAAACAAACAGAGTCAGCAAATACTGGAGGCAATAGCGCAGGTAGAAAGGGCGGTGCAGGAAACCCCTCTTTCGGAACGTATTATCTCCGCCATAAAATAAAGAGCATCATACACCAAAACAATCTTTTTAACGAACCCACCATATGAGCAAGATTTTTAAATATGGTATAGACCAGCTTACAGTAGGTAAGGCATTGGATATTGCTGCCGGGAAGCTAAAGGGCGTACTGGTACCTGAAGTCATTACCAAAGTACGGGCCAGTAATGGTTATGTACAAACCATTGTAGCCAGCCATACTACCGTATATGGCATTAATACCGGCTTTGGGCCATTGTGTGATACCAAAATATCAGAGGATGATACCCGTGCATTACAGTACAATATATTGCAAAGCCACAGTGTAGGCGTAGGGGATAATATTCCGGAAGAAATTGCCCGTATAATGATGATTACCAAAGTACAGGCCCTGGCACAGGGGTATTCCGGTGTGGCATTGTCTACGCTGGAGCGTATCATCTGGCATATAGAAGCGCGTATCACTCCTTTGGTACCGGAGAAAGGTTCTGTTGGAGCTTCCGGTGATCTCGCGCCATTATCTCATTTGTTCCTGCCATTAATAGGCCTTGGCCATGTGTGGTACAAAGGACAAAAGACACCCATGGAGGTTGTACTGCAACAGGAAGGAATAGCGCCAGTAGTCCTGGGGCCCAAAGAAGGACTTGCACTTATTAACGGTACACAGTTTATCCTGGCATTTGCAGTGAAGGCAGTACAACGTTTGTATAACGCCCTGGAAGCAGCAGATGTAATAGGTGCCATGTCGCTGGAAGGGCTGATGGGTACTGCCAAACCCTTTGATCCCCGGTTACATGCCATCCGCCCGTATGCGGGTAATCAGCTGGTCGCACACCGTCTGAAAGCATTGGTAGACGGATCAGCGATTATGGCTTCTCATGCTGATTGCGGGCGTGTACAGGACCCATATTCCCTGCGTTGTATGCCTCAGGTGCATGGTGCTTCCAGAACAGCCTGGCTGCATTTACTAGAGCTAACAACGATAGAGCTGAATGCGGTGACAGACAATCCCATCATTTTTAGTGCGGAGGATACGATCAGCGGCGGTAATTTCCACGGACAGCCTATGGCATTGCCGCTGGATTATGCTACCATAGCTGCGGCCGAGCTGGGTAATATTGCTGACCGTCGTTGTTATATGATGCTGGAAGGCCGCTATGGATTACCCAAATTATTGATTGAAGACGCTGGTCTGAACTCCGGCTTCATGATACCACAGTATACTACTGCAGCATTGGTGACTGAAAACAAAACACTTTGTTTCCCCGCCAGCGCAGATAGCGTGCCTACCTCTTTAGGACAGGAAGACCACGTATCTATGGGGTCTGTCAGCGGCCGTAAGCTGAACCAGGTAATTGGTAATCTGGAATATATACTGGCTATAGAATTGTTGTATGCCTCACAGGCACTGGATTTCCGCAGGCCGCTTAAATCCGGCCCGGTATTGGAGGCTTGTCATAATTACGCACGTGAGAAAGTTTCCTTTGCACAGAAAGACCGCATTTTTGCCAATGACATTCAGGCATTACATGAAATCATCACCAATCAATCTTTTGTGGAAGTAGCCAATGAGGCCGCTGCCCATCATCATTTATCTTTAAACGGTATTTATCATGACCAGTTCGGACTTTATTAAAACCTTTGCAGCGCACCCGCATTATAAAGCGCCTCATGGCACACAATTACATGCAAAGTCCTGGCAAACGGAGGCTCCCTTGCGGATGTTATTGAACAACCTGGATGCAGCCGTAGCGGAAAATCCTGAGGAGCTGGTGGTGTATGGGGGGATTGGTCAGGCTGCGCGTAACAGGGAATCGCTTCAAAAGATCATAGAAATATTACTGGAACTGGACGAAGATCACTCCCTGTTGGTACAGTCCGGCAAACCGGTGGGTATTGTACGCACACATCCTCAGGCGCCCCGTGTAATGCTGGCCAACAGCAACCTGGTACCCAAATGGGCTACATGGGAGCATTTTAATGAGCTGCGCGCCAAAGGCCTCATGATGTATGGGCAGATGACAGCAGGCAGCTGGATTTATATTGGTACACAAGGTATTTTGCAAGGTACCTATGAAACTTTTATGGAATGCGGCCGCCAGCATTTCAATGGCAACCTGAGCGGTAAGCTGCTGGTCACTGCAGGTATTGGCGGCATGGGAGGAGCACAGCCACTGGCGGCTACCATGGCAGGGGCTGTTTTTCTTGGGGCAGATGTGGACCCCGCGCGTATTCAGAAAAGACTGGATACAAAATATATCGACCGCATGACACATTCTTATGAGGAAGCCATTCAATGGGTAATGGAAGCCAAAGCTAAAGGAGCAGCATTGTCGGTTGGCCTGGTCAGTGATGCAGGTGATTTGCTTGAAAAATTGCTGAGAGATAATATTATCCCGGATATCCTGACAGATCAGACTTCTGCACACGATCCGATTAACGGCTATGTGCCCAATGGTTTGTCGCTGGCAGAAGCGGCTGCATTGCGTAAAAAGGATGAGGTGGCATATAAACAAAAGTCGTTACAGAGCATGGCCCGTCACGTAGGGCTGATGCTGGCCTTGCAGCGTAAAGGTGCTGTTACTTTTGACTATGGAAATAACCTGCGGGAGTTTGCAAAAGAAGGGGGAGAACCTGCTGCCTTTGATTTCCCTGGTTTTACGCCAGCGTATATACGGCCTTTATTCTGCGAAGGAAAAGGTCCTTTCCGTTGGGTTGCTTTATCCGGTGACCCAGAAGATATTTATACCACGGATCGTGCATTGATGGAAGCTTTTCCTGAAAATACCGGACTTATTAACTGGCTGCAGAAGGCACAGCAACAGGTGGCATTCCAGGGATTACCTGCCCGCATCTGCTGGTTGGGATTGGGAGAAAGAGAAAAAGCAGGGCTCATTTTTAATGAGCTGGTTAGAACAGGAAAAGTAAAAGCACCGATCGTAATTGGCCGTGATCACCTGGATTGTGGCTCTGTGGCTTCCCCTAATCGTGAAACCGAAGCGATGAAGGATGGTTCTGATGCTGTAAGCGACTGGACATTACTCAACCTGATGTCCAACACTGCAGGGGGGGCCACCTGGGTATCTTTTCACCACGGTGGTGGTGTAGGTATGGGATATTCCCAACATGCAGGCATGGTAGTAATCGCAGATGGTACCGACCGTGCTGCTGAATGCCTGAAACGTGTACTGTTCAACGACCCTGCACTGGGTATTTTCCGCCATGCAGATGCTGGTTATGAAAAAGCACAGGAGATGGGGGAACGATTTGGAATCAACGTCTGGTAATAAGCTGTTAGCTATTAGGGTGCGTTATGTGCCTGACCGATAAAAGCAAAGAACTCATTTTTTCATTGCCTGCAGCTAAAAGCTAACGGCTAAAAGCTAGAAGCTAATATGCTATTGATAGGACCTTTCAGTCAGATATTGCCTATGGTGGATTTGCCCCATAAGGGCGCTATAGCAGATGAGCAATTGCCGGTGATTGCAGGAGGTGGAATTGTGGTAGACAGGGGTAGGATTGTCACAACAGGCTTGTTTAAAAGCCTGCGGGAAGCATATCCTGCTTGTGAAGTTTGTTTTATAGATAAGCCAATGGTACTGTTACCAGGGTTTATTGATTGCCACACCCACATTTGTTTTGATGGTAACCGCAGCAGGGACTATGCCATGCGTATTGCGGGTAAAACTTATCTGGAGATTGCCCGTGCAGGTGGCGGTATATGGGATTCCGTTACCAAAACCCGGTTGGCAGATGAAGATACTTTATTGGCTGGCCTCGTGGAAAGGGCTAACCGCCACCTGAAAGAGGGCGTGACTACCATTGAAGTGAAGAGTGGATATGGGTTGAATATGGATGGCGAGCTGAAGATGTTGCGTACAATACAGGCAGCTGCTGCGCAAACAAAGGCCAGCCTTATTCCTACGTGTCTGGCAGCACATATGAAACCAAAAGATTTCACGGGTACCGAAAAGGATTATCTGGATTGGATTTTAAAGGAATTACTACCGGTAGTCAAACAGGAAAGGTTATCTGACCGGGTAGATATTTTTGTAGAAGAAACCGCATTTGCTGCGGGGGATGCATTAGCATTTTTGCAAGCGGCGCACCAGATGGGATTGGCAGCTACTGTTCATGCCGACCAGTTTAGTACAGGCGGTACAGCAGTAGCGGTTGCCGCTGGTGCCCTCTCTGCCGATCATCTGGAAGCCAGTGGCGAAAAAGAAATTGCTTTGCTGGCTGCAGCAGATACGGTAGCGGTAGTATTACCTGGCGCTTCTTTAGGCCTGGGGATGCAGTATGCACCTGCCAGAAAGTTATTGGATGCCGGCGCCAGTGTTGCTATTGCAAGTGACTGGAATCCTGGATCTGCCCCAATGGGCGACTTGCTGGTACAGGCTGCTGTAATCAGTGCAGCAGAAAAATTATCTACCGCAGAAGTATTGACTGGACTTACTACCCGTGCAGCAGCAGCATTGCAGTTATCTGAAACAGCCGGATTAAAAAATGGGTACGTGGCGGATATGCAGGCTTATCCTACACCTGATTACCGGGATATCCTTTATTTTCAGGGCAAGATGAAGCCTGCCATGGTTTGGAAAAGAGGTGTTCTGATCTAATTATTGCAGTATGATAACAGCAGCATTTTACACAGCACCGGCAACCGGTGCGTGGGCTGGCAGGGTAGATGGAACTGCGGCCGACCTTTTAAGATGGCATCAGGTGATCAAACCGGTGGATCTGCTGACAGAAAAGCTCCCTGCATTATCTGCCGGGCAAAAAGGTATTGTTTTCCTGGGGTTTGCCAGTGATGAGGGCGTACGTCGTAATAAAGGCAGGGTAGGGGCTGCCGCTGGCCCGCTGGCTTTGCGTAAGGCCTGTGCTAATTTTCCGGTTCATTTTGAAGAACAGCTGCTCCTATTGGATGGGGGAGATGTCATCTGTCAGGGCACCAGCCTGGAAGAGGCACAGGAAACACTTACTGTTGCGGTCACGGGCATCCTGACGGCGGGATATTTACCTATGCTATTAGGTGGAGGCCATGAAATCACGTATGGTCATGCACGTGCCATCAGCCAATATGCTGCACAACAGGGGAAGACTGTAGGCTTTATTAATTTTGACGCTCATTTTGATATCCGTATCCCCGGTACAGAAGGGCCGAGCTCAGGTACAGGGTTCTGGCAGCTGTGGCAGAACAGCCTGCAGTTGAAACAACCTTTTCATTACCTGGCATTAGGGATACAGCAAATGGGGAATACCCGGCAATTGTTTGAGCTGGCAACAGCCGCCGGAGCTACATACGTAAGTGCAGATGCTTTTCATTTGCAGGATAAAACGGCACTGTCGGCCGAAATAGCCCACTTCCTTGCAAGTGTGGATCACGTATATTTAACTACCTGCATGGATGTGTTTGCAGCTCCCTTTGCCCCAGGGGTGAGCGCTACCGCTTTTAATGGGATTATGCCCGGCGGGCTTTTTCTGGAGTGCTATAGAAATATACTGCAAAGTGGTAAGGTCCGTGGAATAGATGTGGCCGAGTTAAATCCATCACTGGATATCGATAATCGTACCGCTAAGCTGGGGGCTGCTATTATATTTGAAGCGGTGCAGGCTTATCACGCGCTATAATCTCTTAATTCGCGCAGCCGTTATGTAAAAAGCGGGCACCTTTTGCATTAAAGCAGTGCAGCCATCCAGGTATTTGCGGCAATCGGCAGCTACCTGCTTTACCAGCCCGGTAGTAGCCGTGGAAATAGCTATCTTTTCTTTTCTGGCCAGTTGTATACTATGTTTTATAAACAATAACAGCTCATGATGGTCATGCCACTTGCCCAGCAACTCCCCCATTTTTTTTGTTAAAGCGTGTAAGGCGGCTTCATTGATCTTATCCGGCAGATGTGTATGGAGGATGTGGAGCTGGAAATGTAGCCGTTTTGCTTTTTTTCTTAAGCTATGCCATGCTTCATGCGGGGCATTGCGGGGAGGGACGATAAGATCCTCATATTGCTGCTGCAGGTAAGCTACCATCTCTGCCGTGGCTTTTGTATGCTTATGATGTTGCTTATTTAACTGTAGTTTTTCAGGCAGCTGTTCCGGTAGTTTCGCCGGTATACGGGCTACGGTTTCCTGTAATTGTGCGGTGGCTAATGCCTGGTTATTACGAAGCAGCAACCGCAGTAAAGGATAGCCTGTTTTAAATTGTTGCTCATAACCCTTCAGCAGGCTGGATTGTAATTGTAAGTCCCGCAGATGACCAGCGGCATCCTGCAATAGCTTTAATGTTTTCAATGTTTTTTTTAGCTCAAAGGAATAACCCGGCAAGTGTGCCACCAGGGTAAAGAGCGCCCTTATTTTTTTTACGCTTACCCGGAGTGTATGAATGGCCTTTTCATTGGAAGTGGCTGTTAATGCGGGTATAGCATCCGCAACAGACTGGCATTGTTCCGATAAATAGTCGTGTAATACCTGATGTAGCATATAGGAGCTTTAAAACATAAGGGGCTGTATTAAAGTTACAAAGAAATCCGTGGTGGTTATCAAATGACAGAATTGGTTAACATATTATAAAATCAGTAGTATAACTGATTTTGGGAGTCAGAATTTTTCATAAGTTTGGGCCTCAAAAACACACAAGTCATGAAATTAATCCCAAAAGTACTGGCTGGCCTTGCGCTGATGGCACTGGTACTTCCTGCATCTGCCCAGCGCATTAAATTAACCGACGGCAGCCTTGCTGAGCTGAAAGGTGAAACTAAAATCAATACCGAATTTACCTATGATCACATGAAAGTAGGGAAATTTGATTCCGAAGAGGAATACATTCAAAAGAAAACAGCAGAGTACAATAAGAAAGAACCCGGTAAGGGAGATACCTGGGCAAAAGCCTGGGTAAGTGATCGTGCAGGGCGTTTTGAGCCTAAGTTTAACCAGCTGTTTACTGACAACAGTGGTGGGATAACGGCTGGCAATGAACCTGCTGCAAAGTATACCCTCATTTTTAAAACAGCTTTCACGGAGCCTGGTTTTAATGTGGGAGTATGGCGCCAGAATGCAGAAATGGATGGGGAAGCCTGGATTGTAGAAACAGCCAATAAAGAAAAGGTGGTAGCTAAGTTGTCTGTAAATGATGCCAAAGGCCGTTTAATGGGATTCGACTTTGATACCGGTTTGCGTATTCAGGAAGCTTATGCGGATGCTGCCAAGGCGCTCGCTAAATACATCAGAAAACAACTTTAGTATAAAATACAGGGAACAGTTCAAGGCATTGCCCCGCTGTTCCCTGTATTTTATCAGGTATGCTGCTGCTTAAAATACAATTGTTTTGTTGCCATGAATGATTACCCGGTCATCTATATGGGCTTTCACAGCCCTGGTAAGCACCTGCCTTTCTATATCCCGCCCCAACATTACCAGATCGTTTACTGATTGCTTATGGCTTACCCTGGCCACATCCTGTTCAATGATGGGGCCTTCATCCAGTTCATTGGTAACATAATGTGCTGTGGCGCCAATCAGTTTTACCCCCCTGTTATAGGCATTCAGGTAAGGCCGGGCGCCGGCAAAGGCTGGCAGGAAGGAGTGGTGTATATTAATGATCCTGCCGGGAAAAGTGCTGACGAAAGCAGGGGAGAGGATCTGCATATATCTTGCCAGTACGATAAAATCCGTTTGATGGGAATGCATCAGCCGGATCACTTCTGCTTCCTGTGCCTTTTTATCCGCAGGATTTACCGGCAGATAGTGAAATGGAATATCAAAATCCATTGTTATTTTCTGCAGGTCCGGATGATTGGAAATGATAAACGGGATATCTGCTTCCAGTTCTCCACTACGCCAGCGCCACAACAGTTCCATCAAACAATGATCATATTTGGATACCATGATGGCCATACGTTTGCGGCGGTGGATATAGTCAATACGCCACTCCATCTGCAATGGCCCGGCTACCTGTTCCTGAAAGGATGCTTCCAGTTGCTGTACCGTAATTTCACAGCCCTCCAGCTGAAACTCCATCCGCATAAAAAACAGCCCTTCCCTGGGATCAGTGCTGTGCTGGCTGGCATCCAGGATATTAGCCCCCAATGTATATAAGTATTGAGAAACTCCCGCAACAATGCCTGGCCGGTCCGGACATAAAATCAATAATCTCCCAGTAATGCCTGAATGATGATACATGAAATGGTGTTGTTTTAGGGGGATAAAATACGATATAATCTCTGCGTTTCTTAGCGATCATCCTAAGATTTTAGGATTAATTGTATCATTGCAGGAATAAGCCTGCAGCAAAGGCAGGGCTGTCGGAATTCTTAAAATGCTGATATGAAAAAGATAGGGTTGATGTCTGATACACATAGTTATTTACATCCGCAGGTGATGCAATATTTTGATAAGGTAGATGAAATATGGCATGCCGGAGATATTGGTGATATCAAAGTGGCAGATGAGCTGGAAGCATTTAAACCCTTCAGGGCAGTTTTTGGAAACATTGATGGAAAAGACGTCCGTGTACGGTATCCTGAACAACTCCGGTTTACAATGGAGGGGGTAGCTGTTTTCATGACACATATAGGTGGCTATCCGGGGAAATATGCTCCCGGAGTAAGAGAGCAGATCAAACAACAACCGCCTAAACTATTTATTTGCGGGCATTCCCATATTTTGAAAGTAATGCCCGATCCGGCTTTTCAGTTATTGCATATCAATCCAGGTGCCTGCGGGCAACAAGGATGGCATAAAGTAAAGACCCTGGTCCGGTTTGAACTGGAAGCAGGACGTATCCAACAGCTGGAAGTCATAGAGCTGCCTAAATAAATGCCCCGGCAATGTGCATGGTTTTTGCCATTATTAAGTGTTCGTGATGTATCTTGTGTATTGATATACAGTTGTTTGTAAGCGTATGCAAAAACAAATTTTACTACTTTCGGGAGCTTTATGTGGATTGGTTGCGCCGGTATTGGGGCAAAAAATGCCCAAATGGTTTGAAACCATCAATGATTCCAGTTATATAGAAGATCATTCTAAAGATATCACCTTTCGTTTGTACGGTTCCCGTAAGTATACCTATTACGACATTGTAGATACCAAAAATAAGCGGCAGATAGAATACCGGCCTAATAGTAATTTTAATGTGGGATTTGGGTTTAACTATAAGTTTATTGGTCTTAATTTTGGATTTAACCTGCCTTTTATTAATGACAATGATGATAAGTTTGGTAAAACTAAATACCTGGACCTCCAGTCTCACTTATATCTACGTAAACTCGTTATTGACTTTTATGGCCAGTATTACAAGGGGTATTATATGGACAATCCCAGGAAGGTATTAAGTAATTACGACCCTGCAAAGGGACTGCCTTTGCGGCCCGATCTGTATAACCTGGATCTGGGACTGAGTGTGCAGTATATCTTCAATGATAGCCGCTTTTCATACAGGGCAGCTTACCTGCAAAATGAATATCAGAAAAAAAGTGCTGGCTCTTTTATATTGGGAGGAGAGATTTTTGGCGTGAAAATCAAAGCAGACTCTTCCCTGGTTCCCACCAATATTGCAGATGCAAGTTTTTTAAGAGATCAGCATTATTACCGTACCGCCATTATCAGTGCTGCCATAAACGCAGGATATGCCTATACGTTTGTTTATAAACAGCACTTCTTTTTAACACTTTCACTTACCGGTGGACTGGGCGTAAACCACACTAAATTGTATATGGTAGACGGTTATATCAGCAGAGATGGTGGCTGGCAGTTGAATAATACAGTGAGGGCTTCCATTGGCTATAATTCCAGCCTGTACTTTGCGGGAATCCATTATGTAAGCATGACCACACGTAGTGAAATGCCCATCCCCAACACTTTCCAGACTTTTGGTACGGGCAACTTCCGGGTGAGCCTCGTGAGAAGATTTGCTTTGAAAGGGCCTATTATCCGCAAATGGAATTTTTAAACAGGTAGTGACTTTGCTGATCATAAACGGTATAAAAAAAGGCTGTTCCTCCAGGAACAGCCTTTTTTTATTTATTCATCAGGCATTAGGCCTTTTTTGCGGCTTGCGCGCGGATTACGTTCAGTGCACCACCTGCTTTGAACCACTCAATCTGTTGTTCATTGTAGGTATGGTTTACCTGTATTTCATCCTTAGTACCGTTTTTGTGATTCAGTACTACTGTCAGTGGTTTGCCTGGAGTAAAGGTAGTCAGGCCAATGATATCGATGTTATCATCTTCCTGGATTTTGTCGTAGTCTTCTTTATTGGCAAAAGTAAGACCCAGCATACCTTGTTTTTTCAGGTTGGTTTCGTGGATACGGGCAAATGATTTTACCAGGATCGCTCTCACGCCTAAGTGACGGGGTTCCATTGCAGCGTGTTCGCGGCTGGAGCCTTCACCGTAGTTTTCATCACCTACTACCACAGATCCAAGACCAGCAGCTTTGTAAGCACGCTGTGTAGCTGGTACAGGACCGTATTCGCCGGTAAGTTCGTTTTTAACGGTATCTGTTTTATCGTTAAATGCATTTACTGCACCAATGAGCATGTTGTTGGAAATGTTATCCAGGTGACCACGGTATTTTAACCATGGACCCGCCATTGAGATGTGGTCAGTAGTACATTTACCTTTTGCTTTAATGAGCAGTTTCAATCCTTTCAGATCAGTACCTTCCCATGCAGCAAATGGTTCCAGTAATTGTAAACGGTCGGAAGAAGGGGATACTGCTACCTGAACGCCACGACCATCAGCAGCTGGCGCCTGGTAACCAGGATCATCCACTGCAAAGCCTTTTACAGGCAGTTCATAACCGGTAGGCTCATCCAGCATTACTTCTTTACCATCTTTGGTTTTCAGCTTATCGGTCAGCGGATTAAAAGTAAGATCACCAGCAATGGCCAGTGCAGTTACGATTTCCGGAGAAGCTACAAAAGCATGGGTAGAAGCCAGGCCATCATTTCTTTTCGCAAAGTTGCGGTTAAAGGAAGTGATGATAGAGTTTTTACGGGTAGGATCGTCTATATGACGTGCCCATTGACCGATACAGGGGCCGCAGGCATTTGCCAGTACTACACCGCCTACCTGGTCAAAAGTATTCAGTAAACCGTCTCTTTCAATGGTAAAACGTACCAGCTCAGAACCGGGTGTGATGGTAAACTCAGATTTCATTTCCAGGTTCTTGTCAATGGCTTGTTTGGCCAGAGAGGCAGAACGGGAAATATCTTCATAGGAAGAGTTGGTGCAGGAACCGATCAGGGCTACTTCCAGCTTTTCGGGCCAGTTGTTTTCCTTTACTGCCTGTGCAAATTTAGAAATAGGCCATGCCAGATCCGGTGTGAATGGTCCGTTTACATGGGGTTCCAGTTCGCTCAGGTCCAGTTCAATTACCTGGTCATAGTATTTGGAAGGATCAGCATACACTTCCGCATCCGGACGTAAATGTTCCTTGATGCCATCTGCCAGGGCAGCAACTTCCGCACGCTCTGTAGATTTCAGGTACTGGCTGATTTTATCATCGTAAGCAAAAACAGAACAGGTAGCACCGATTTCCGCACCCATGTTACAGATAGTACCTTTACCGGTAGCGCTCATACTGTCTGCTCCCTCACCAAAGTATTCCACAATACATCCGGTACCACCTTTTACGGTTAAAATACCAGCTACTTTCAGAATTACATCTTTAGGGGAAGCCCATCCGCTTAATTTACCATTCAGTTTTACACCTATCAGTTTAGGCATTTTAAGTTCCCATGGTAATCCTGCCATTACATCTACCGCATCAGCACCACCAACACCGATAGCCAGCATACCCAAACCACCCGCGTTAGGAGTGTGGGAATCCGTACCAATCATCAAACCACCAGGGAAAGCATAATTTTCCAGTACTACCTGGTGAATGATACCTGCACCGGGTTTCCAGAAACCTATACCATATTTATTGGAGATAGAGGAGAGGAAGTCGTATACTTCTTTGTTGGTGTCAATCGCTGTGGCCAGATCTTCTGCAGCTCCCACTTTTGCTTGTATCAGGTGATCACAGTGTACTGTAGAAGGAACCGCTACTTTATCACGTCCACAAGTCATAAACTGCAGCAGCGCCATCTGAGCTGTTGCATCCTGCATGGCTACACGATCCGGTGCAAATTCTACATAGGATTTTCCCCTTTCAAAAGGAGAAGTGGTAGCGGTGTACAGGTGAGCATATAAGATCTTTTCGGCCAGCGTAAGCGGACGACCTAACATTTTACGGGTAGCTTCCACTTTACCCGGGAGTGCCGCATACACTTTTTTAATCATGTCAATATCAAACACCATGGGAAATAATTATTTAAGAGCGGTTAAAAATTGCACCGCGAAATTAACTAAATTCAGCAAGTTTTTAAAGAAATAGTAATAAGCAACTATGCTGTTTCAGCTTACCAGGGGGAGCTTATGCCCTTTACATTAGCCATAGTAGAGGCCTTTGGCGTATGACAGTTTTATTACGCACACAATATGCCAATTATGCAAAAAATCTGAAATAACGCGATTTATCCGGATTACCTGACCTGGAATACTTATATGAAATAATTTACCTATAAGCATTTACCATAGTCAGGCATGATTCCTGCATAATGGATACGTTCCCGGAAGAGGAACCATTTGTTTTTACCAATGGATTGTGATAAATTTGATATATGAATCGTTTTAAAGGTTTCGTGGAATGGCGCGCGTTTGGTGTGTGTGCCGCTATAGGCGAAAAGCTGGGAGTGGCAACCTCGCGGATTCGCCTGTTTTTTATCTATGCCTCCTTTCTTACAATGGGGTCGCCCGTTATCGTATACATGATCCTTGCTTTCTGGGTAAATATGAAAAACTATATTCTGAACGCCAGAAGAAACCCGTTACGCTATCTGTAAGTACCCGCTCAATAATTTAACGTTATAGTCGCCTGATTAATAACTGATTGAACGCCAGTTTACAAGTTTGTATACTGCATACTTAAACTTTTCCTGTTTTAAATAGTCTAACAGCTGCCCATTGTCATGTGGGAGAATGCCATATTTTATCAGGGAGTACCATTTTTTTATTGAAAATCTAAAACGAGTTTATGAAACCTACAATGAAACATGTTTTGCCAGGCCTATTCGTGCTTGCAGGCGCCTTGTTTTTTTCATCCTGCACAAATGATGATACCAATAGCATGATCGGGAAATCCCGCTTACAGGTAGCCCTTACAGATGATCCTGGCGATTTCAGGGCTGTTTATATCGACGTTCAGGATGTGAACATCAGCTACACCGAAGATGATGATAACGGCTGGCTGCCTTTACCCGGCATCAAAAAGGGCATGTACAATTTATTGACATTGGTAAATGATAAAGATACCGTGCTGGCTGATGCCACTATCAATAGCGGTACTATTAAAGAGATCCGCCTGGTATTGGGAGATAATAACTGGGTAGTAACCAACCGGGGCGACTCTGTTAAGTTACAAACGCCCAGTGGCCAATCCTCCGGGGTGAAACTGAAAATAAACATGCCGGTTACAGATGGTATCCTGTATAAATTATTATTGGATTTTGATGTAGCAAAGTCCATTCATGAAGCCGGTAATAGCGGTAAATACATGTTGCACCCTGTAATCCGTACTATTCTGGCGGCTCAGGGAGGTACAATCCAGGGAGCTGTATGGCCCGATAGTGTGAAAACTGCTATTATTGTCCTGAATGGGGCTGATACGGTAGCCAGTACCTACACCGGCGCGGGTGGGGCGTATACTATAAAAGGCGTAAATGCCGCCACTTACGCGTTGCATTACCTGCCTACAGATACCACATACAATGCCGCCATTAAAGATGGTATTACCGTAAATGTAGGCAGTGTGACTACAGTAGACACCTTACGGTTACAAAAGAAATAATCCTGTTTCATATAAAAGCAAAACCATGCGTCCGGAGCTAGTGGGCGCATGGTTTTGCTTTTATATGCTGTTTAATATGCTATTCCAGGTGGAAATTGGTCATTCCGATATAATGGTTTTGCAGCTCATTCACCGTTAAATCACCTTTAAGCGCACGGGTTTCATCCCGGTAATGCAGGTCAATCAGCTTTTGGCCATTTTCATTGCGGATCCTTACTGAAAAGGGGCCTCTTACAAATACCTGCCCCCCACCGTTACCGGAAAGCGCTTCGTCTTTTTTGAACTTAAGTTTTAATAGCTGGGTTTCATCCAGCGGGATGGGGAAGAGGCTTTCGAGGTCATACCAGAACTCATTTTCTTCACCCGTAAGCACACATACCTGTTTGTCTTCCGGATTCAGTTCCATCACTTTGCCTTCCTGGAGTTGTCCTTCATAAGAAACGAGCACAGTGTCGCCTGCCTTTAATTCGTGTAAACTAATCATAGCGGGAATGAATTTAAGTGTACTATGAATTTACGGAAAAATTTTAAAGACACCATTTCAATTACCAGGGAAGTTGTATGGAGCAGGATAGCTATATCCGGCATAAAAAAGAGCTGGCTAAATAAATAGCCAGCTCCGGGAGTATCGTTGCAAAACTTATTTAAGCCTTAATCACCTGCCTGATTTTTACCAGCTGTTCCAACAGCGCTTCCAGGTGATCCAGGTGGAGCATATTGGCACCATCAGATTTGGCATTGGCAGGGTCAGGGTGTGTTTCGATAAATAAACCATCAGCGCCAGTTGCAATAGCTGCTTTAGCAATGGTACTGATCATCTGCGGATTGCCGCCGGTAACACCACTGCTTTGGTTAGGCTGTTGCAGGGAATGGGTACAATCCATGATCACAGGTACCCCGTGGTGCCGCATGATAGGAATATTACGGTAATCCACTACCAGATCCTGATAGCCAAAAGTAGTTCCACGTTCTGTCAGCATCACTTTATCATTGCCTGCACCCTTTACTTTTTCTACCGCAAATTTCATGGCTTCCCCACTTACAAACTGGCCCTTTTTTACATTCACTACTTTACCGGTTTCTGCGGCAGCCAGCAGGATATCCGTTTGCCTGCATAAAAAGGCAGGAATCTGTAATACATCCACATAAGCAGCAGCCATCGCGGCCTCGGCAGCAGAATGTATATCTGTGGTGACCGGCAGGTTAAACTGCTGGCCCATTTTCTGTAACAGGTCCAGTCCTTCTACATCTCCCACCCCTGTAAACGAGTGGATGCTGGTACGGTTAGCTTTGCGGTAAGACGCTTTAAAAATATATGGGATGGCCAGTCTCTTGCAGATAGCAGATACTTTCTCTGCTACTTTTACCAGTAAGGCTTCATCTTCTACTACACACGGACCTGCAATCAGAAAAAAGTTATCGGGATTATATTGGTCCTTGAACAATGACTTTAAATGTTTCATAATATTTCGCTATTGGACTTTACTTGAAGTGCACAAAGGTACGAAAGTTAATAGAGTGGAGGTGCATATCTGTCATTTGTACGCGCTGGTACTTCATTTTAGGGATCTGGTAATTTGTCATAATATTGTAAACAAAGAGGAGCTAAACTTGTTATTTTAAAGTAGGGGATTTAAAAATTGTTACCGCATTGTCATGCGTATCTGGCTTTGTTTATAATTATCCGGGAAGCCAGTAATATTACGCAACGAATTAAACAGAAGGCTTCAATTAATAAAGCATGAAGAAAGATAAGATATTGGTCATAGGTGCCTGTGGACAAATAGGAGTGGAGTTGACGCTGGCGTTAAGGAAAATGTATGGAGATGCCAACGTACTGGCGTCTGATTTGCGGGAAGAACATGAACTGCTGAAAGGTACCGGACCTTATGTATCGCTGGATGTGATGAATAAGGAGATGTTGCACGTGCTGGTGATCCGGCACAATATTACCCAGATTTATTTATTGGCAGCGATCTTATCTGCTACCGGTGAAAAGAACCCATTACTGGCCTGGCACATCAATATGCAGAGCTTGTTGAATGTGCTGGATATTGCGAAGGAAGAAAGCCTTGACAGAGTATACTGGCCCAGCTCCATCGCTGTATTTGGTGCTACCTCCCCCAAAGAAAATACACCACAGCATACCGTGATCGAGCCTACCACCATTTATGGTATCAGCAAATTTGCAGGAGAGCGCTGGTGCGAATATTATCATCACCGCTATGGAGTAGATGTAAGGAGTTTACGTTATCCTGGTCTGATCAGCTATAAATCAGCTCCTGGTGGTGGTACTACGGATTATGCAATTGAAATATTTCATGAAGCGCTGGAAGAAAAGAAATACAAATGCTTTTTGAAAGAAGATACCTACCTGCCTATGATGTATATGCCGGATGCTATCCGGGCTACTATAGAATTAATGGAATCTGATGCCTCAAAAATAACGGTACGTTCCAGTTATAACCTTGCTGCCATGAGCTTTTCCCCCAAAGAAATAGCAGCAGAAATCAGGCAGCATATCCCCGCGTTTGAGATCAGCTATGAACCGGATTACCGGCAGGAGATTGCAGATGGCTGGCCTGAAAGTATTAATGATGAACTAGCGCGTAATGACTGGCACTGGAAGCCGGAATATGATCTGACTAAAATGACTACAGATATGTTAAACAATCTGAAAAAATAAAATATTCCGCATACACCAATTCTTTCTAAAAGAAAAAGCATTCAGGATTATCTGAATGCTTTTTCTTTTTAAAGCTGGCTTAAGATGTATGTTACAAAGCGGTATGTTGTACAGTGCCTGCTATTCTACAAACCCTACAGCAACGGTAGCATTACTGGATTCGTCCACCAGTATGAATGCGCCATTGGCGGGGTTAATATGATAAGGGTCTGCAAAGATCGGCTGCGCTGTTTTCAGCGTAATTTTGCCTATATCATTGAGTCCAAGTTCTTTTTTATCTTCTAACGTACGATTGGAGGTTACGTCTATCACATGATGGATACTTTGCACCTTGGCTTTTACCCGGTTGATACCATGCTGCAGCAGGTAGGTTTTGCCCAGGGGTAATTTTTGCTGATCCATCCAGCAGATATGTGCGGTAATTTCCTTGAGCTGGGAAGGAGCGCTGTCCTTTTTAGCCAGCATATTGCCACGGCTGGTATCTATTTCATCTTCCAGTGTGATGACCACACTTTCTCTCGCATGTGCGGTGGTTAATTGCTTTTCAAATTGTTCAATTGTTTTGATCCTGCTTTGTTGCATGGAAGGCAACGATACAATTTCATCCCCTACATTAAAATGGCCACTGGCTACTTTGCCTGCAAAGCCGCGGAAGTCGTGATAAGCTTCTGTTCGGGGGCGTATTACCTGTTGTACCGGGAAACGGGCAGGGTGGCTGCTGTCTTCATGATCAAATGCTACCTGTTCCAGGTATTCCAGCAAGGTTTCGCCACTATACCAGTCTATTTTACCTGTTTTGCTGACTACATTCTCTCCATAAAGCGAAGAAATAGGAATGAATTTCACTTCCTGCACTTTGAAGGGAGCCTGATCCAGGAGTTGCTGGAAGTCTTCCACTATCTGGTTAAAACGCGCCTGATCATACTCAACCAGGTCCATTTTATTTACACACACTACCAGGTAAGGAATGCGCAGCATATTAGAGATAAAGAAGTGGCGGTAAGTTTGTTCCACGATACCTTTACGGGCATCAATCAATATCAGGGAAGCCTGCGCATTGGAAGCACCGGTTACCATATTGCGGGTGTACTCAATATGACCGGGGGTATCAGCAATAATATATTTACGTGCAGGCGTGGAAAAGTAAATATGTGCCACGTCAATGGTAATACCCTGTTCTCTTTCTGCCACCAATCCATCTGTTAATAAAGAAAGATCGGTAAAATCAAGACCTTTACGCTTGCTGGCAGCATGCAGGGCATCCATTTTATCCTGTGGAATAGAATTGGTATCGTATAATAAGCGGCCTATCAGTGTACTTTTTCCATCATCAACACTACCAGAAGTGGCTATACGTAAAACCTCCATATTTTTATATTTTAGGCTAGCTGCAATGTGCTTTTAGCTTTGGTGATTTATCTGTTTAATTAATCATTGAGCGGTTTGATAAAACCAGGGTGGCATCCCTACGGGAATGGTACTGTTAAAAGTAGCCGGCCTGTTTTCTTTTTTCCATTGCAGCCTCAGAACGTTTGTCGTCTATACGGGCGCCTCTTTCGGAAATTTTGGCTTCCATGATTTCTGCAATAATATCTTCCAGTTTGTCTGCTTCAGAAATCACTGCCGCTGTACAGGTCATATCTCCTACGGTACGGAAACGTACTTTCTGACGGTAAGGCACTTCTTCCTCTGTAGTATTCAGGAAAGGAGAATAAGGCCAGTACAGCCCATCCCGTTCTATGATTTCTCTTTCATGGGAGAAGTAGATGGAGGGAATTTCCAGTTTTTCCCGGCGGATATAATTCCATACATCCAGCTCAGTCCAGTTGGAAATGGGGAATACCCGCACATTTTCACCTATGTTGATTTTGCCGTTAAGCATATCAAATAATTCAGGCCTTTGCATTTTGGCATTCCATTGGCCAAACTCATCTCTTACAGAGAAGATCCTTTCCTTGGCCCTGGCTTTTTCTTCATCCCGGCGTGCACCACCTATACAAGCATCAAATTTCAGTTCTTCAATGGCATCCAGTAACGTTACGGTTTGTAAAGCATTTCTGCTGGCGTATTTACCGGTTTCTTCCTGTACTTTGCCCTGATTAATACTATCCTGCACATTTCTTACCACAATATCCAGCCCCAGGGAGTTGACCAGCCAGTCGCGGAATTCCAGGGTTTCCGGGAAATTATGGCCAGTATCTATATGCAGCAACGGAAAAGGTATCTTACCAGGGTAAAATGCCTTTTGTGCTAATCTGACGATAGTAATAGAATCTTTACCACCGGAGAACAAGATAGCCGGTTTTTCAAACTGGGCGGCTGTTTCCCGAAGTATGAAAATAGCTTCATCTTCTAGTGCCTGCGGAAATTCCCATTGTATTTTATTGCTCATATTATCAGAAGTTCAAATGATGTTAGCTGTAAGCGGTATGCTGCCAGCATAAATTCGTTTATTGTGGCATAATAGCAAGGGGCTACTATGTGGTTGTTGGTTTACCCGTGGAGGCCGCATTCTTTGTGCGATTGTTCCCACCACCAGCGGCCAGCCCTGGGATGTTCACCTGGTTCTATCGCACGTGTACAGGGCGCACATCCAATACTTACATAACCCCGCTGATGTAACTTGTTGAATGGAACGTTGTATTTGTCCAGGTAGCTTAATACTTCATCAAATCCCCAGTGTATCAATGGGTTATATTTATACAACCCACGATTGTTATCCCATTCCAGCGTTTGCATATCATGCCGGTTGTCAGATTGCTCTGCTCTTAAGCCGGTAATCCATACTTTGACCCCTTCCAGTGCCCTGTTAAGCGGGATGACCTTCCGGATATGACAACACTCTTTCCGGTTCTCCACAGAGTCATAAAAGCTGTTAAAACCTTTTTCGGCCACCAGTCTTTCCACATCTGCTGATTCGGGGAAATACACCTCAATAGGCTGCTTATAGCGCGCCCGGGTAAGATCCATCACATCATAGGTTTCCTGGAACAATCTGCCGGTATCAAGCGTAAAAACCCTGACGGGCAGCTTATTTCGCCAGATAATATCTGCAATTACCTGGTCTTCCTGGCCAAAGGAGGTAGAAAAAGCTACTGCCCCCGGGTATTGCTCCACCAGGTACTGTATAGCTTCGGCCTCAGATTTATTGGCCAGTGCGGTAGTAATGTCTGTCATGTAACTTCCTTAAATTAAACATTGTGCCAGCAACAGTAACGAGCCCTTTTGAAACGTACTGCTAATACAAAAATACATAAAACCTATAAAAAAGATAGACTATTGAAAGAAATTATTTCCCGGGAAAACACTTTTGTGGATAAATAGGGAATTACAGGGGAGGGATGCTGTAATTACTAGGCAACTTTATGTCATTCCCTGCTTTACTCCCAACAATACCTACCAGTAGTGCTATGTGTACTTATAAATAGTCCATACATATTCCGTAGATGTCCCGTAGATATCCCGACCAGCTATATTGTCGGGATATCTACGGGATATCTACGGGACATATACGGGACATATACGGGATATCCCTAACGAAACGTAGGCCCATGGCAGGGGTAACCCTGATTTTGGTCTAGTCCTGCCAGAGGTTTACATCTTTTGTTAGTTAATCCTGAAAAGGGTTTACCATCCAGCGAGGCCGGGAGGGCTAATAAAGAGGTATTAATACTAATATGTTGGAGGGAAACAGGGGGGAGAAAAAAATATAGCCCGACGGAGCGGGCTATGGGCTATAAATGCCACCAGGGTTCCTGTTAGGAGGAACCCTGGTGGTTTTATTTAGTTGATGAACCAGCAGGTGCTGCCGGAGGCATGCCTGTGCATCAGGGAAGGAGCGTCCCTGTTTTACTGCTGTCTGGTCAGTATATCTTTCAGTGTTTTGCTCTCCAGTATCTTCAAACTGGCATCCCTTACTTTGGACATGACTTCATTGAGCCCACATACGGCTTCATCGCGACAATTGTCGCAACGCTCATAGTAGTTCAGGCTTACGCAGGGAAGCAGGGAAATAGGCCCATCGAGCAACCGGATAATTTTGGCCAGTGCGATCTCTTTCGGCGGCCTGAGGAGGTAATAACCACCTCCTTTTCCTTTCTTACTGCCAAGGATACCTGCATTCTTTAACTCCAGGAGGATATTTTCCAGGAATTTGATGGAGATATTCTTCTCCTGGGCAATCTCAGAAATAAGAATGGGACCTTTATCCACATGCTCGGCCAGATGAATCAATGCGTGAAAAGCGTATTGTGTTTTTTTAGATAACATATAGTACGATTTGCATTCCTATGCGGATGTGCAATACTTGCGGTGAACATTTCGGCAAATATAAGAGCTTCCTGCATTATTTAACGTTTTGCCCTAACAAGATGCTTACCATCTAGTTATAGGGCAAGTACATCTTTCATCGTAAAGATACCTTTTTTATCTTTCAGCCATGCAGCCGCTATTACAGCGCCGGCAGCAAATCCCTGGCGGGAGTGTGCGGTGTGGGTAATAGTGATATCATCAATGGCAGAGGTGTAGGTTACTATATGTGTACCAGGCGCAGGATCCTCTCTTTTAGAGATAATAGGAAGTTCCTGTTGCTGGTTACTTTCCTGGTTTACCCATCCGGATTTGCGGTCCAGTTTTTCCAGTACCTGCTCTGCCAGGGTAATGGCAGTACCGCTGGGAGCATCTTTTTTCTGGGTATGGTGAATTTCTTCCATCCATACATCATATTGGGGCTGAGAAGCCATTAATGCCGCCAGTCTTTTATTGATCTCAAAAAAGATATTTACCCCTACGCTGAAGTTACTGGCATACAGGAAGGCCTTGTTTTCTGCCAGGCACCTGGATTTGATATCAGGCAATTTTTCCAGCCAGCCGGTAGTACCGCAAACTACAGGTACATCTGCCTCAAAACATTTCAGGATATTGTCATAAGCTGTTTCAGGTGTTGTAAACTCAATCGCTACATCTGCCTGTCCAAGATGTTCTTTGGCCAGCAGGTGCTGGCTGTTGATATCTATCTTGATAATTACCTCATGGCCCTGGGAAACCGCTATTGCTTCTATGGCTTGTCCCATTTTTCCATATCCGATAAGTGCTATTTTCATGACCTGCTATTAAGTTATGTTGATTAGTAATGTAAAAATACTGGAAGTGGGATATTTTCCGGATGAAGTGCTTTTATTACAGGTTATTTAACCGTATAGGCCCAGGCCTGTTTGCTCTTTTTCTGTTTGCCCAGCTGAATATGCAATCCTATGCCTATAGCCTGGTTATTAATGATCGTTGGGCTTATCCGCATACTCAGGTCGTTGGACATATCAAACTGTTTGAGGTGGGCAAATACCGTAGCATCAATAATATTCAGTCCGTAAGCCAGCACAAAAAACAATACGGAATAGTCTACATACTCCCGGTAACCATCTCTTAATATTTTCAGTGACTGGGGATTTTTGTAAATATCCTCAAATTTATCGTGTGTATCTGGGTTGCCATCCATTCTTAAGCGGTAGGCATCCCGGTAGGTTTTGTATTGGTCCAGGTTAGTAATGAAGAAGTAGGTACAGGTACCCAATGCGGCATATACTAATGGTAATTTCCAGTATTCCCGGTTATAGTACTGCCCTAAACCGGGGAGTACTGCGGAATACAGCGTGGCTTTTCTGGGGCTGTGCGGAGCCGGCGCAGGATGGAAACTGATGGTAGTAGAATCTTTCCGTACAGTTGTTTTTACCGTATCTGTTGCTAAAGCTGGTGGATGACCAAGGGTGTCTGCAACCCTTTTTACGGGCGCCAGGGTATCCTGTGCCTGCAGTGTATGGCAGCCAATCACTGCCAGCAGTATTAATAAAGAGTTACGCAGTAAAAAAAATATGTTTCCTGTGCCGTTAGCCACCGTATAAATCTATTTTTTCCAGGATACTATCCAGTTCTTCGTCCGAATAAAATTCAATGTTGATACTTCCTTTACCATTCTTGCTACGTTCCAGTTTTACTTTGGTAGAAAAATGTGTTGCGAGGCTGGATTCTATTCTTTGGTAAGCAGGCGCCAGTTTATTTTTAACGGAGTTTTTAGCGTGGCCTTTATCAGATGGCTGGTTCATTTTACGGACCAGTTCTTCTGTTTGTCTTACAGACAGGCCATTTTTCATCACCTCATTAAAAACGAACAGTTGTTTTTCAACATCTTCCACACCACTTAAGGCGCGGGCATGCCCCATGCTTAGTTTGGCATTGCGTACGGCCACCTGGATATCAGGCGGAAGTTTAAGCAGGCGTATATAGTTGGTAACGGTGCTTCTTTCTTTGCCCATCCTGTCTGCCACCTGTTCCTGGGTAAGGGTACATTCGTCCATCAGCCGTTTGTAGCTCAGGCCGATTTCTATGGCATTCAGGTTTTCGCGCTGAAGATTTTCCAGCAATGCCAGCTCCAGCAGTTCCTGGTCATTTACCTGGCGGATATAGGCCGGAATATCTTTTAGTCCAGCCATTTTAGCAGCCCGTAAACGCCTTTCACCAGCTATCAGCTGGTATTTTTTGCTGTTTATTTTGGCAACTGTAATGGGCTGGATAATATC
This sequence comes from Chitinophaga sp. H8, assembly GCF_040567655.1. Classification (NCBI taxonomy): domain Bacteria; kingdom Pseudomonadati; phylum Bacteroidota; class Chitinophagia; order Chitinophagales; family Chitinophagaceae; genus Chitinophaga; species Chitinophaga defluvii. The sequence continues at coordinate 3,205,694 of NZ_JBEXAC010000002.1, forward strand.
ATGCAGTTTGACAGACTGGCTCAGTTCCTGTAAGGCCTGTTCATCAAAATCCCTTCTGGGCTGCTTGGGGTTTACTTCAATCTGGCTCAGCAAAATCCGCTCTATACCGGTAACAGTAGCTACTACCTGTTCTCCGAGCGCGTTGGACGTGTGCTTCAGATCAGTATCAATATTTTGCAAAAGGGAGCGGATGCCTTTTCCCAGTGCTTCTTTTTTACTTGGATTGGTCATCGTTTATAGCCAGGATTTTATCTGCTGATTTAATGTGTGTGAAGTTATGCTTTTGCAGGATTTCTTTAGCCAGGTTCAGGTAATTGATGGCGCCTGTGCTGGCAGCATCATACATAATAACTGACTTACCAAAGCTCGGTGCTTCTCCTAATTTGGTATTGCGGTGAATGATGGTATTGAACACACTTTCTTCAAAGTGTTGTTTTACTTCATCCACTACCTGGTTGCTGAGGCGTAAACGGCCATCATACATGGTCATTAAAATACCTTCTATTTCCAGGTCAGTATTTAATCTGCTTTGTACTATTTTAATAGTATTCAGGAGCTTACCCAAACCTTCCAGTGCAAAAAACTCGCATTGTACCGGTATAATTACAGAATTGGAAGCTACCAGGGCATTTACAGTAATTAAGCCCAGGGAGGGGGAGCAATCCACAATAACAAAATCGTAATCGTCCTTCACTGAATCTATCACCTGCTTCATCACCCGTTCCCGGTTAGGATGGTTAATAAGCTCCAGTTCTGCACCCACCAGGTCAATATGTGAGGGTAATACTTTCAGGTTAGGGGTATCGGATTCCAATACCACGTCTTTTGCCTGAATATCGTTTACCATGCAGTCATATAAGCTCTGCTGGATATTGCGCAAGTCAAAACCCAAACCAGTAGTGCTGTTTGCCTGAGGGTCGGCATCCACGAGCAGTGTTTTAAACTCCAACACTGCCAGGCTGCTTGCCAGGTTAATAGCACTTGTTGTTTTACCTACGCCACCTTTTTGATTGGCGATTGCGATTACTCTAGCCATTGTGTGATTTATTAACTATTTGCGGCTATACGTCTATTGTACTTCCGATTTCAGGGAGTAACAATTCGAGGCCTGCTGCATCAAATTTTTGCCGGGCTTCGGCTTTATCTATTTTAATAAAACCGAAAGTATCATAGTGAACGCCTATGATCTTTTTACATTTAATAAATTCCGCTGCTATAGCGGCATCTGCTATGTCCATGGTAAAGTTATCACCTATGGGCAGTATGGCGAAATCCAAAGTGGCATACCTGGGTATCAGTTGCATATCCAGGGTAAGCGCAGTATCCCCGCTATAGTAAAAGTTGCCTTCTTCTGTTGTGAAAATAAAGCCCATAGGGTTGCCGCCATAGGAGCCATCCGGCAGGCCGCTGGAATGATGCGCAGTGACACATTTTACCGTCCCGAATTCAAACTGCCATTTACCACCGGTATTCATCGGGTGCACCTTTTCAATACCCTGCTTACCTGCCCAAACTGTAATTTCGAAGTTGGATACCACCGTAGCATTGGTACGCCTTGCCAGGGTCACCAGGTCTGCTACATGATCATCATGTCCATGTGAAACAAAAATATAATCTGCCGTGATCGTGTCTATCGCTACTTTTGCTGCCAGTTCATTATGTGTAATAAACGGATCAAAAAGGATTTTCTTGCCCTTGATCTCTACCGCAAAACAGGAATGGCCATAACAGGTATATTTCATGAGCGCCAGTAATTAAAGAATTAATAGTTCACAATTAAACAGCAACATATAACTGTTTTTAATTGTTTAATATTAATTTTCCATTTTTTAGTGAAAAAATAACCCCAGTCGGACAAAAATACAACGATTAGGTAAAAATCGGGCGCTGTAGTATATTTATTTATTCACAACCTGCGGGTAAGTAAAAAATGACAAATTGTTAATTTGTTCATAATCAACTAGTTGTTTATTTTTTGTTTTCCGGAATAGCAGCCGCAGCAATGTTTTAATACTGATACAATTTTCTCCCGTATCAATCGTCTTCCTTATTACAGCCGGTTTTAACTTTTTTGAACGGGAGCCATGGCTTAACTTGCCTGTTCATCTGAATTATTCAAAAATTTACTAATGCGATCTGGATTTAATTCCATTATTCTTGTAGTTTTTATACTTCTCATTGATATTTATGTTTTCCAGGCAGTACGTGCTGCCGTGCATATGTCAAACTCCCGTGTACGCAGTATTGTTTATGGTATATATTGGTTTATTTCTATATCAGGGTTGCTGACGATAGCATTGCTACCTTATGTCAACTGGCATGACTGGCCGGCTAATATACGTTCTTATGTAATGGCGATCCTGATGGGATTGGTGCTGGCCAAGCTGATAGTGGTACTTTTTTTACTACTGGATGATATGCGCCGGGGTATTCAGTGGCTTATCAGCAAGTTTACAGCGGGCAATACAGCGTTGCCTGCCCCTACCGGAGAAGGCATCAGCCGGTCGCAGTTTTTCTCCAAAGCAGGTCTGCTGATGGGGGGAAGTTTGTTTGCCACCCTGCTATACGGCTTTTCCAATAAGTATAATTACCGGGTACATAAGCTGAAGCTCGCTTATAAGAACCTGCCCCCGGCTTTTAAGGGTTTAAAGGTGGTACAGATCTCTGATATTCATGCTGGCAGCTTTGGTGACAAGGCGGCAGTAATGAAGGGGATTGATATGATCAATGCACAAAAAGCAGATCTGGTATTGTTTACCGGCGACCTGGTAAATGACCGCTCGGTGGAGATGGACGGGTACATGGATGTATTCAGCCAGATCAAAGCACCTTTAGGGGTGTATTCTACACTGGGAAATCATGATTACGGCGATTATTATGTGTGGCCGGATAAGGATGCAGGTGGCTATAGTGCACTACGGGCTAAAAACCTGGAGCGCCTGAAGGAAATTCATGGCGAATTAGGGTGGCGCCTGCTGATGAATGAACATGTGCTCCTGGAAAAGGAGGGGCAGCAGATAGCCGTGATTGGTATTGAAAACTGGAGTGCTATCAAGCGGTTTCCCCGCTATGGTGATCTTAAAAAAGCTTATGAGGGCACTGCAGGAGTACCCTTCAAAATATTGCTTTCTCATGATCCTACCCATTGGAGTGCCCAGGTAAGACCTGAGTACGGGGATATAGACCTGATGCTGGCCGGACATACTCATGGGATGCAGTTTGGCGTAGAAATACCTGGCTTTAAATGGAGCCCAGCCCAATATATGTATAAGGAATGGGCTGGCCTTTATAAGCAGGGAACACAAAGGTTGTACGTAAACCGTGGATTTGGTTTCCTGGGCTACCCGGGAAGAGTAGGTATTTTACCGGAAATAACTGTTATAGAACTGGTTTAAGCAGCAAAGGATATACCGTCTGGCCTGCTCAAAATTGTGTTGAATCACCTATCTTGCAGGCAGGAGTTTTGTAAATGCATTTTCATGCGCTATTGCTTTATATTCTTGTTGCTGTTAGGTAGCCGGGTTGGGATGGGGCAAAGTTTAGCCGAATTGGAACGACAACTGGATTCCCTGCTCCAGAAGCAGGAGAAGAGTGAGCTTATTGTAGGAGTGGGGTATGGTAATAACCCTGCGTACGGAGGAAAAGCTACTAATTTTGATCTGCCTATCGTTTTGAAACCATTTATTTCCCCTTCCGTTTCCTATTATCATAAAAGTGGCTTCTTTGGTGCTGCCAGCACTTATTATCTTTTTGATGCCACCAGGCATCCCTGGTTTGAGACAGACCTTACTGCAGGATATGATTATACGAAAAACCGGAGTTTTCTTACCGGTATCTCCTATACGCATTATTTCTTTGCAGACTCAAGTGATGTGCCTGCTACCCCCATTAATAACGAACTGTTTGCTTATTTCTACTATCGTAAGTGGTGGCTGCAGCCCGGAGTGGTGTTTGACTTTGGCTGGGGGAAAGAGGTGACTACAACAGGACGTTTTACACATACACTTACCGGCAAGGATTTTAATATTATTACTGCAGTGCGTCATCCGTTTATATTTACAGATGTGCTTATTCCGGAAGATGCGATCCTGCTGACTCCATCCCTGGGATTTACGATGGGCACAGCTAACTATTACAGCAATCTGAAGGCATTTCAATATGTATCCCGGTCATCCAAAATTAAAAAGGCAAAGAAAAAACGTGATGGCCGCGAAATTGAGCTGGAGGATAAAACGAACTTTGAACCCCGTGCTATAGACGTAACAGTTAATCTTTCCTATCTTATCGGGAAGCTGACGCTTGCCCCTTCTTTCACCTTATTTAAACCATTGCAGGGAGTCGATAAACAGGCAATGACCTACTTTACTGCAAGAGTAAATTATAGTTTCTGACATTCCCGCTTTATTTATCATGTAGCATATATCAGGTCAAACAAATAAAGTAGCATGAATTTTGCATGCATAGGGGTATCATCTACTTTGCACGTCTATGTGTATATAATAAACATTAAAACGAAGTATAAAACAAAACCGGATTAAAGACGTTTTATTTAACCATAAACAAACAAGCATTATATGAAAAAACTGTTTTTCGCCATGGCAGTGCTCGCCGTTACTGCATTTTCAACTGCAAATGCGCAAAGTAAATTCCTGAGATTCGGGATAAAAGGTGGTGCCAATCTTGGAAAACTGGATGGTACAGGTTATCAGGATGGATTTAAATTAGGGTATCACCTGGGTGGTTTTGCACAGGTAAATCTTTCTAAAAGTTTTGGCGTACAGGGAGAATTGGTTTTTTCTTCCACTAAAACTAAAACGACTTCCAACTTTGGGGACATATATGATCCGGCCAACCTGAATGATCCGGAAAATGATGGCAAAAAAGTAAGCCTGAATTATCTGAGTATTCCCTTGCTGGCGAATATTTCCCTGGGTAGCCCCCGTGTAAAATTACAGGTAGGACCTCAGTTCAGTGCCCTGGTAAGTGGTAAAAATGTATTTAAAGGAACCAACGAAGCCTTCAAAGGCGGAGATGTAGCCGGTGTAGCCGGTTTATGGCTGCAATTACCTATTGTCAATGTCAGTGCCCGTTATATCATTGGCTTTACTGACGTGAAAGGCGTACAGGATGTAGCGAACACCAGCAATTGGAAAAACCAGAGCATACAATTAGGTGTAGGGGTAACTTTATAATCATCACTACATACAAAATAAGTAAGCGCTCCAGTAGGAGCGCTTTTTTTATGCCTCTTCTTTAACTTTCCTGCCATTTAGAATGTTATAATAGCAGTTCTTCATAAATAAATATCTTCCGGAACACCGAGGTACTTGTTCTATGAAATACGACATATTACCTTGGCACCAAACTTGTCAATATACACGTGCACTTTAAAAGTGGGCGTTTTCAGCAGTTGGCTGACAGATTGTCCCTAAGGCTATAAACACTTGAGATGAATAGATTTTATTTAGGAAATTCAGAAGACGAAATGGAATTTATGCCCATTATACCATTGAATGAAGATGGGGAAGGGCAGGAAGAAGACAAGATTCCAGAAGAATTAGCACTATTACCTCTACGAAATACAGTATTATTCCCTGGCGTTGTTTTACCAATTACCGTAGGCCGGGATAAGTCTATTAAAGCTGTAAATGACGCGTACAAGACTGACAAAATGATAGGTGTTGTAGCGCAAAAAGACAGTAATGTGGAAGATCCCAATATTGCAGACCTCTGTGATGTGGGTACAGTAGCCCGTATTGTGAAGTTGATTAAAATGCCGGATGGAGGTACCACTATCATCATTCAGGGGCGTAAGCGGTTCAAGATCAGTGAAATAACAACAGAGGATCCTTATTTTAAGGCCAGAATAGCGTTATTGCATGATGAAATTGCCGAAGATGATCCGGAATTTGAGGCATATGTTTCTTCTATTAAGGACCTGGCAGGACAAATTATCCAGTTATCTCCCAACCTGCCATCAGAGGCCAGTATTATTTTGAAGAATATTGAAAATGCGTCTTTCCTGGTGCATTTTGTTTCTTCCAACCTCAACTCCGAGTTAAAAGATAAGCAGCAGTTGCTGGAAATAAACAATCTGCGCACCCGTGCAGAGCTATTGCTGAAATTGTTGCAGGTAGAATTGCAACTGGCGGAGTTGAAAAACAAGATTACCAATAAAACAAAGGCTGATCTTGATAAGCAGCAGCGGGATTATTTTCTGCAGCAGCAAATGAAGTCGATTAAGGAAGAGCTGGGAGGAGATAGTAATGAGCGGGAAGTAAAAGAGATGCAACGTAAGGCAGAGCTAAAAAAATGGCCTGCTGCCGCTGCGGAACTTTTTGCAAAGGGGGCAGAAAAACTGGAGCGTATGCATCCGAGTACCCCGGATTATTCAGTGGTATACAACCATCTGGACCTCTTACTGGATTTACCCTGGGGAGAATATACGGAAGATAGTTATGATCTGAAAAAGGCTAAAAAGGTATTGGATCATGATCACTATGGTATGGAAAAGATCAAGGAGCGTATCCTGGAATACCTGGCTGTACTGAAATTGAAAGGGGATATGAAATCTCCTATTCTTTGTTTTGTAGGCCCTCCGGGTATTGGTAAAACCTCTCTGGGCCGTTCCATTGCCAATGCAATTGGCCGTAAATATGCCCGTTTAAGTCTGGGTGGATTGCATGATGAAAGCGAAATACGGGGGCATCGTAAAACCTACATAGGTGCTATGCCGGGCCGTATCGTACAGTCTATCCGCAAAATCAGGTCTTCCAATCCGGTAATGATACTGGATGAAATTGATAAGATAGGTAATGATTTCAGGGGAGATCCGAGCTCAGCCTTGCTGGAAGTGCTGGATCCTGAGCAGAACAGCACCTTTTATGATAACTACCTGGAGCTGGAATATGACCTGAGTAAGGTGTTGTTTATTGCTACCGCCAATAACATCAATGCAATTCATCCGGCACTGCGTGACCGCCTGGAGATCATTGATCTGAGCGGGTATTCTGTAGAAGAAAAGATAGAGATCGCCAAGCGGCACCTCTTACCTAAACAAAAGGATGCGCACGGTTTAAAGGATTTTAAATTCAGGATCAACAATAATGTGATCGAAAAAATAGTACAGGATTATACACGTGAAAGCGGGGTAAGGGAATTGGACAGGCAGTTTGCCTCCATTATGCGTGCGCTCGCCAAGGAAGTAGCGCTGGAGCATAAGTTGCCCGATACCTTAACAGTGGTAGAAATTGAAAAAATACTGGGTAAGCCCCGTTATTCCAATGAAATATATAAAGTAGGCAATCCTCCCGGCGTAGCAGTTGGGCTGGCCTGGACATACGTAGGAGGGGATATCCTGTTTATTGAAAGCAGCCTGAGTGAGGGTAAAGGGGAATTAAAACTCACCGGAAATCTGGGAAATGTAATGAAAGAGTCGGCAGTAACGGCTTTAACGTACCTGCAGGCTAACCCCGGACCATTTAAAATAGATCCGAAATTATTCACCACAAAGAATGTACATGTGCACGTACCGGAAGGAGCAGTGCCTAAGGATGGCCCAAGTGCGGGTATTACGATGCTTACCGCACTTACTTCAGCCTATACCGGCCGTAAGGTAAAATCTTATGTAGCTATGACCGGTGAGATCACCTTACGTGGTCAGGTATTGCCGGTGGGCGGGATCAAAGAAAAAATCCTGGCCGCCAAGAGAGCTGGTATCAAGGAGATCATTCTTTGCTGGCAAAATGAAAAAGATATCAAGGAAATTAACCCGGATTATATTAAAGGGTTAAAGTTCCATTATGTGAAGCAAATGAACCAAGTGCTGGATATAGCGTTATTAAAGAAGTAAAGATCGTGTAACATTGCTGCTATTCATAGCGGTAATTATTATACGGTTCTTCCGGTGGTTTAGTTGTACACCGGTTGAGCTTCATGTTGATTGTTTTAAGGGTTTAATAAAGCCATTCCTTTTACCGGGAATGGCTTTATTTTTTACAGGGTTATTTGCATTCCCCTTTTCTTCCGTTATTTTGTGTGGCTATACCTGGGTTCATGCACATAAAACATTATCTGCTTACAGGCTGCTTATTTCTCCTATGTACGATATCTGCCACCGGACAGGTGTTGGGAGGGAAGCATGTGTTTTCTTTTCTGGACCTGCCTCCTGCTGCACAAGTCACTGCATTGGGAAGTGTAAACGTAGCCCAGCAGAATAATGACCTTTCCCTTACCGCCTTAAACCCTGCCTTACTGCGGGAAAATATGGATATGCATTTGCAGGTGAATTATGCCGCTTATTTTGCAGGTGTAAAATATGGGCATGGTATGATAGGGTATCATGCTTCGGGGTTAAATACCACTTTTGCCGCCAGTATGCAATATGTAAATTATGGGCAGGTAACGCATACAGATGCAGCAGGCAATATACTGGGCACTTTTACGCCCAGGGATTTTACAGTACAGGTGTCTGCCTCCAGGAGGTATCTGGAGAAGTGGTATTATGGTATGACCATGAAGTTTGTACATTCACGTTATCAACAGTATGTTTCCAGCGGCATTGGAGCGGATGTTGGGATTGCTTATCAGGATACTGCCCGTTTAATGCAGATAGCTGTTGTAGCTAAAAATATGGGAGTGCAGCTTCGTACCTATGCTTACCAGGAGCAGGAGCCGCTGCCTTTTGATTTGCAGGTAGGTATTTCTCAAAGATTAAGACACGTGCCCCTGCAATTATCTGCCACAATACACCATATTTACCAGTTTGATGTCAGGTATGCTGATCCGGCATGGGATAACGGCGCCATCATCAATACTGCAAATAGTGCTGAGGGTAATAACACATTTGATAAGCTATTCCGGCATTTTGTGCTGGCAGCACAGATGGAGGTCGGAAAGTATGTGGAGCTCACGGCTTCCTATAATCATTTACGCCGGCAGGAGCTGGCATTGGACCGTCAAAAAGGACTGAGTGGTTTTTCTGCCGGGATAGGCGTGGTCACTAAAAAACTCCAGTTGCGGTATGCCCGTTCCTGGTATCAGCAGGCTACGGCTTTTAATCAGCTGGGTATTAATATCCCCTTACGGGAATGGGGGATCGTACCCGCCCCCCATTAATCCACTAATTGTCTTTTGTATAGTTGTATCGTGTTCTCCAGCCCTAAATAAATAGCATCACATACCAGTGCATGACCAATAGATACTTCTTTGAGCTGTGGAATATGCAGCTTGAAAAAGCGAAGGTTATCCAGGTTGAGGTCATGGCCCGCATTTAAATCCAATCCAAGAGCAGTAGCCTCTCTGGCTGTATTTTTATAGTCGTTAAACAACTGCAGGTTTTGCGGTTGGGTACGTGCTCTGGTATATTCTTCCGCATAAGGACCGGTATATAGCTCTATACGGTCGGCGCCGGCACTTTTAGCACCAGCTACCTTATCCACCTCGGCATTCAGGAAGATAGATACCCGGATACCCGCTTTCTTAAGTGTGGAGATCACCTCTTTCAGAAAGGCCTGATGCTGTACGGTATCCCAGCCGGTATTGGAGGTGATCGCATCCGGAGGATCCGGTACCAGGGTACATTGGTGTGGTTTTACCGCCAGTACAAGGTCCATAAAATCTTTGGAAGGATATCCTTCAATATTGAACTCCGTTGTTACCAGTGGCTTAAGGTCACGTACATCCTGAAAGCGGATATGACGTTCATCAGGGCGGGGATGTACGGTGATACCATCTGCACCGAAACGTTCACAATCTGCGGCCACTTTTAATATATCCGGCAGGTTAGCTCCTCTGGCATTGCGGAGGGTAGCAAACTTGTTGATGTTTACACTTAACTTGGTCATGTTACAAAATTAGGCGTTAATACAATAAAAAAGCAGCCATTGCGGCTGCTTTTTTATTAAAAGTACAATTTTGAGTACGCTCAAATATATTAGTACCTGTAGTAGTCGGGTTTGAAAGGACCTTCTTTGGCAATACCGAGATACTCAGATTGTGCAGTGGTCAGTTCATCCAGTTCCACGCCTATTTTCTTCAGGTGCAGACGGGCTACTTTTTCATCCAGGTGTTTAGGTAATACGTAAACTTTGTTTTCGTATTTATCAGTGTTAGTCCACAGTTCCAGTTGCGCCAGTGTTTGGTTGGTAAACGAGTTACTCATTACAAAGGAAGGGTGACCGGTAGCACAACCCAGGTTTACCAGGCGGCCTTCTGCCAGCAGGATAACATCTTTACCATCGATGGTATATTTATCAACCTGAGGTTTGATTTCTACTTTGGTTTTGCCGTAGTTGTTATTCAGCCAGGCAACATCAATTTCGATATCGAAGTGACCGATGTTACATACGATACACTTGTCTTTCATGGCTTTAAAGTGTTCGCCGGTAATGATATCGCGGCAACCAGTAGTGGTTACAATGATATCAGCTTCTTTTACGGCATCTGCCATTTTCTTTACTTCATAACCTTCCATTGCAGCCTGTAAAGCGCAGATCGGGTCAATTTCAGTAACGATTACACGAGCACCAGCACCAGCCAGTGATTCAGCAGAACCTTTACCCACATCACCAAAACCAGCAATAACAGCTACTTTACCAGCAATCATTACATCGGTAGCACGACGGATCGCATCTACGCAGGATTCGCGGCAACCGTATTTGTTATCAAATTTGGATTTGGTAACAGAGTCATTGATATTAATAGCAGGCATCGGTAAAGTACCGTTTTTCATACGCTCGTATAAGCGGTGAACACCAGTAGTAGTTTCTTCACTCAGGCCTTTAATATGTTGTACCAGTTCAGTGTATTTGTCAAGCACCATGTTGGTCAGGTCACCACCATCGTCCAGGATCATGTTCAACGGACGGTCGGCAGCGCCGAAAAACAGGGTTTGTTCTATACACCAGTCAAATTCCTGCTCGTTCAGTCCTTTCCAGGCAAATACAGGAACGCCGGCAGCAGCAACAGCAGCAGCAGCATGATCTTGTGTAGAGAAGATATTACAGGAGCTCCAGCGAACTTCTGCACCCAGGTGTACGAGGGTTTCTATCAATACAGCCGTTTGGATCGTCATGTGAAGGCAGCCAGCTATACGGGCACCTTTCAGCGGTTGAGAAGAACCATATTCTTCCCGCAATGACATCAATCCGGGCATTTCTGCTTCCGCCAGCTCTATTTCTTTACGTCCCCACGCAGCCAGGGACATATCTTTCACCTTGTATTTGAGGTCAAAGTCAATGTTTGAATTAGCTATTGTCGACATTCTTAAAAATTTTGTGCAAATCTACACCTATTTTAACTTTTCACATAGTATCGGCAGGGGTTTCTTGTAGTGGTCCTGTATCTATTTGATAAACAATAGTTTGTGAAGGGAAGACCTTCTTTATCCCAGACTGATTTTTTTTGATTTATCTGTGGCGGATTACATAAATTAATTTGATTTCATATTATAATTGATTTAAATTTGCTAATTATGACATATAATTATATAAATAATTGTTTTTTGATATTTTAGAGTGTAATGAGTATCTTAAAATTAATAAAGTATACAAACTCATTATAAAAGGCACTCCGCCAGGTTATTTTTTCAACTATTGCCAGATACCTGTAAATGAAATAGTTACGTAAGTGACGTCCAGCCCCGGTGAGAAAGAAGAAAGGTTGTTTTAAATGTAAACGATTGAAAAATAAATAGTTACAAAAAGATTATATACAGTTTGATCAATTAGCTATATGGAATAGAAATTTACACGCTTTACCTATGTCAGTCCTGTCCTATCCTATTAGAAATAGAACGCTTATTGCGCCTGGTCACCTATTGTGCCAGTGGCTTTACCGATTGGTGTTGGTAGCCCTTTTGATGCTGGTGGCGGGTATGGCGTTTGCACAATCCCCGGTTATTGTACGCACGATTAATCCTACCGGCGGCCTAACCGGAGGAGACCTCAAAATTGATATTTATAGTGATGGCTCTTATACCGTAATGCGGAATGGGAAGAGTGAAACATATGCGAGTACATACTCGAACTCCAACCCTGTACAAGGGATCAATACCATGATCCGGTTAAATCATAATAACCTTGATATCCCATTAGTATTGAGATTCGGGATAGATAGTATTCCCAATACTTTTTATATTTCTCCGATAGCTGGTACGGGCGTTCCGGGAGATGCCTGGAAAGTGCAGGTGCTGGGGCAGATGCTGGATTTTGATAACAAGCCATTACAGGTGAGCTATACCATTAATTATGAGCAGGGTAATTCCTATTTTTTCCTGGATTACCTGCTGCATTTTAATTCTACCACATTCATTTCCAGTACGGCCGACCTCTATATCACAGAAGAAACTGTAATGGGATCTGATTTGCCTGTTACTGCTGCTGAACAGGTAGATAACAGCAGTTGTATGAAGGGGTTTGTAACCGTCCCCCCAACAACAATCGGTATGGAAAGGACTCCTGCACTTTCCTGTACACCTGCCCCCGCCCAAATGCAGCGCTCACATGTTTTTATCAATAAAACTGGTACAGGTTTTACTACTTATCATGCTGGTAATGCTAATAAAAGAAATCTACTATACGAGTCTTATGGCCCAGGTTATCTTTCCGGAGATATGATGGGTAGTGGAGGAGAACAAGGAATGGCCGGGCATAAGGCATTAGGTATCTTTACCAGCGCCAAAAGAATAAAGACAGCCCGTTTTCTTGTGGGGTATGGTACTACCCGGACTGAGTTTGATAACGTGCCAATGATTGCTAATCCGGTTCTGGAAACTGATACAGTTGTACCAATTACCGTGCAATTTGAAAATATAACTGCTTCAGGTGCAGAAGGCAACAATCTGCATAATATAAACGGGTTGAATCTGAAAATACTGACAGCGGGTAAAATTAAGGCTGCTCAATATGTTCGTCTGAAATTAGTACCAGATGCCTCCATTACAAATCCAGCATCGGAACATGTGGATTTTGAATACGAAGATTTTCTGGTGCCGGCAGGTACTTATGTGGTCGGACAATTAATTCCGGTAACGAGTGTTAAAATCATTGGTAATACCCAGCTCCAGTACAACCGGAGAATGAAATTTGAACTGGCATCGTGTAATACGATGGTAAAAGTTGGGGGAACTACGCAATGTACCTACGAGATTGTAGATGACGAAGACCGGCGTATTACGATCGCACCACAACATAAAGATGTACATGAAGGACAAGACACACTGATCTCTATTCATCTTCCAACGGGAACAGTACCTTCAATGGATATTAAAGTACAGTTGTCTGTATTACCAACTTCTACTATAAAGGCTAATGCTTATCATTTAAATCTTGCGTCGGCAGATAGTGCGGTAACCATTAAAGCAACTCATAACGATACTGCATTTAAACTAAGGGTACCGGCTAATAAAATCCTGGAACGTAATAAAGTGTTGAGATTGCATGCAGAGGCCACCGTATACGGACAATTGGTAACTGCAGACACTACTATTAATATTATAGATAGTACCCGGCTTGATCCTGCCAATACAGTTATAACAATTGAGTCCACCCCGGATAAATTCCAGGAAGGCACTACACCGGAGATTAAATTGAGCTTACCAGCAGGTATTACAACAGCAGTACCCATTCCCATTACCCTTTCCACAGCCGGGTCTACCGCGACGGTAGCAGATGACTACCTGTCATTCTCTAATACCGTAACAATTGATAGTGCTGCCTCGGCTGTTGCATTTAATGTAAATATTAGAGCAGACGACCTGGTAGAGAAAACAGAAATACTTAAACTGGATGGCACCGCACATGATGGACTTACCGCATTTACAGTAGTAGGTAAATCTATTGATATAGAAGACAGTAACGATCCGTCAACGATTGCTTTTCAGTTTAACTTTTCCCAGAACCCGCTTACCCCAGGTGGAGTAGGAGCATTGGTAAGTATCAGCTTACCTTCTCCGCTAAAAGCAGGATATGACATCCCGGTAAATGTGGATAAAGGAAAAAGCTCTACGGTCGCTGATGGTATGCACACTGTTTTTCCAACCGGGCCTTTTGTTATTCAGAAAAACACTGCTTCCATCAGTATACCTGGTACGATAGATGCATTTAACGGGGATACCCAGGATCGTACGCTTGTATTTGTTGCGAGTGCTACAGACTTCAAAACGGATTCTGCTATGCTGCCTATCATTAATGTGGATTGGAATAATCCCGCTAATAAGGTAATAGCATTGGAAATTGTGAGCAACCCTTTTATGGAAGGAACGCAGAGTGATCTCAAAGTAAGTTTTGTGAATCCTGTGGCATGGACCAGTGATATAAATATTGAGCTGACACCTGATGGCGCTTCTACGGCTGTTTTGTCAGATGACTATACCTTAGGTGCCAATACCATCAAATTGCCAGCTGGTAAAATGGATACGGTATATCAACATTTTGTTACTGCAGTGTCGGACCGGATCTTTAAACCAACAAAGCAATTAATTTTAAAAGGAAGTACGTCAACGCCTGGTGGTTTTAGTATCACAAATGCGAGCAGAGATATAGCAGATACTACCAGCTTAAATGCTGACAATAAAAATATCAGCATTGCTACCAGCAGTGCAGAGATGATAGAAGGAACGGCTTATGATGTGACGTTCAGTTTGCCAGCAGGTGTCACTACCGCTATTCCGATCAACATCAGTGTGGTGCCAGTCACCGGTTCATCCTTTACTACGTCAGACTATACGATCTCAACCCCGCCGGTGATTAATAATGGTGGTACGGTTACGGTACAAATCACTATTAAGGATGATGGAGTACTGACCGGCCCGGCTACCCGTGAATTAAAACTGACAGGTACTTCTACCAGTCTTCCGGGGCTGGTATTTGGAGAAGCTACTATTACCGTAAAAGACAAGGACTATGCCCCTAACATGGCTTTTGATATTACGGTGGA